>CAMZLB010000001.1 GCA_947311515.1 Candidatus Moraniibacteriota bacterium
AATAAGAAGAAGAAGAAGAAGAAGAAGAAGAAGAAGAAGAAGAAGAAGAAGAAGAAGAAGAAGAAAATAAAGAAGAAGAAAAAAAATATAATAATAATAAATTAAAAAAAATTATAAAAAATCTTGTAGATATAAGGGAAAAATTTGAACTTGATAGTGGTTATATAAAATCAGCAATCAATATTTCGATGGGAAAGAATAAAAAAAAGAAGAATAAAAATAATGAATCTACAGAAAAAAAAGTAGATAAAAAATTAGAGAAGGTAGAAAATAATAAGGAAGAAAAATTAGAAAAAGTAGAATTAAATAAGGTAGTAAAGAAGCAGGTACATAGACATACTTCTAATTGTAAAATTGGAAAAAAGATTAAAAATCTAATATCTCTCAGTATATTATTATTTGGATTTGCAGCAGGATCACTTTTTGTAGATGTTGCTCAATTATATAATAAAGAAGGTTTTTCGGCCCTTGCTCTTAAATCTGCAAATATTATAAATTATAATGGAAGCACTTGGGTTAGATATGATGCTCCAAAAGTTATTGTGGATGTGGTTGTATCAGATGAATGCAAGGAAGAGTGTGAGGTAATAGATGATTTACTCTCAAATTTACAAAGTGAAATTCCAACACTGGAAGCACACAGAATAAATATTTCAAAGCCTGAATACAAAACATATGTAAATAATAATAATATAACCAGTTTACCTGCATTTGTGTTTGATAATTCATTGGAAGGTATGGATTTTTATAAAGAAGGTGAATTAATTTTGGATAAGAAGGAGAATGGAAAAATTCATATAAAAATGAATGAGCTTCAAATTCAGACTATGAAGTTAGAAGTTGAAAATAATTCTAGTAAAGATGAGTCTCTATCTAATAGTAAAGAAGATGAAAAAGAAGCAATAGAAAATACTTCATCAGCAGTTTCTATTTAGTTGTCATTTCTGAAGTTTTTAATTTCCTCTTTAATGAAAGTTTGTTAAACTTTAAAATTACTTTTTTTAAAATACCTCAAGGAAAACTTGAGGTATTTTTATTTAATTTTTTATAGCTTCATTAAAATTAGACTAATTATTATTATTTTGTTAATATTAAATAAGAAAAGAAAGTATTTAAATTAAAAGTATTGATATGAAAATTTTTAGTAAGTTTTTTGGTTCGCACGAAAGTAAAATTAAAAAATTACAACCATTGGTAGATAGTATAGGAGAACTAGAATCTGAAATGGAAAAATTGACAGATGATGGGATAATAGAAAAAACTGCATCTCTGAAAAGTAGATTATTAGAAAAAGAAGAAAAAATAGACAGTCTTATACCAGAAGCGTTTGCACTTGTACGTGAAGCAACTAAAAGATCACATGACATAAGATTGCATGATAGTCAGATGTTTGGAGGTATAGTACTCCATCAAGGAAAAGTTGCAGAAATGAAAACAGGAGAAGGGAAGACTCATGCTTCACTTTTACCAGGATATTTAAATGCACTTACCGGTAAAGGAGTTCACATCGTAACTGTAAATGACTACTTGGCTAGAAGAGATTGTAATTGGATGGGTGCAATATATGAAAGACTTGGTTTAACTACAGCTTGTATAACGAATCAAGGAGGATTTTTGTATAAAGCTAATACTGTGGATAAGAATGAAGTTGATATAGAAGACGAAAATTTGATAGCTGTTGATAAGAAAGAGGCTTATAATGCTGATGTAACATATGGAACGAATAATGAATTTGGTTTTGATTATCTTCGTGATAATATGGCTCCATCAGTAGAAGCAATGTTTCAGAGAAAGCAGCATTATGCGATTGTTGATGAAGTTGATTCTATTTTGATTGATGAAGCACGCACTCCGCTTATAATATCTGTACCAGATGAAGAGTCTGGGGCACTGTACAGACGATTTGCTTCAATAATACCTCAATTAGAGAGTGAAAAAGATTATATTGTAGATATAAAAGATAGAACAGTAGCTTTGACTGACGATGGAATTACAAAAATTGAAAAAATACTTGGTATTGATAATATTTATGATGAAGGAAAGACAGAGTATGTACATCATCTAGAGCAGTCACTTAAGGCTCACGTTATTTTTGAAAGAGACAAAGATTATATGGTAAAAGATGGTCAAGTTATGATAGTTGATGAATTTACTGGTAGAGCTATGGAAGGTAGGAGGTATAGTGATGGTTTACATCAAGCATTAGAAGCAAAGGAAAAAGTTACAATTCAGAGAGAGTCTAGAACTCTTGCGACTATTACGTTTCAAAACTACTTTAGAATGTATGAAAAAATTGCAGGTATGACTGGTACTGCGAGTACTAGTGCTGAAGAATTAGGAAAAGTTTATGAATTGGACGTGATAGAAATTCCTACTAATAAGCCAGTAATTCGTGAAGATTTATCAGATGTCGTATATAAAAATAAGGTTGGCAAATTTAAAGCTATAGTTGATAAAATTGAGGAATTAAATAAAAAAGGTCAGCCGATTTTACTTGGTACTGTAGCTATTGAAAATTCAGAAGCATTGAGTAAAGCATTGGAACGAAAGAAAATTTCTCATAGCGTATTAAATGCAAAATTTCATGAAAAGGAAGCTGAAATAATTGCAAACGCTGGAAAAAAAGGAGCTGTAACTATAGCTACGAATATGGCAGGTCGTGGAACAGATATTAAGCTTGGAGAAGGGGTAAATGATCTTGGAGGGCTATATGTTATAGGAACTGAAAGACATGATGCTCGTAGGATCGATAATCAGCTTAGGGGTCGTAGCGGTCGTCAGGGAGATAAAGGAACTACACAGTTTTATATATCGTTAGAAGATGAATTATTTCAGAGATTTGGTGGTGATAAACTTACTAATTTGATGAGTAAGTTAGGATTACCAGAAGATCAGCCTATCCAAAATAAATTAATTTCAAAGCAAATTGAAAATGCACAAGGTAAAATTGAGGGGTTTAATTTTGATATGCGTAAACATGTGTTAGAATATGATGATGTTATAAATAAGCAGCGTGAAGCTATATATGATAGGCGTAGAGGTGTATTGGAATCGGATGATGTCAGTGGAGAAATTTTGGAAATGCTTCGTCAGCAAGCACAAGAGATAACTTCAAGACATGCAATAGCTGGACAATATCAGTGGAATGTAAAAGAACTTGTTGACGAGATAAAAGAGGTTTTTCCAGTAAAAGATGATATAGAAACTAAAATTGATTCTATAATAAAAGATCCTAAAAGTGGCGAAAAGGAAACAGTTGGTATAATAATTGATTTTATTTACGGAGAGGCAAAAATTGCTTATTATAAAAAAGAGGGAGAACTTGGCAAAGAAGAAATGCGCTCAGTCGAGAAAGAAGTTTTACTTCAAAATATCGATAAAAACTGGATGAATCACATAGATTCAATTGACCATCTTAGAAAGGGTATTGGACTTAGAAGTTATGGTCAAAGAGATCCTCTTATAGAATTTAGAAAGGAATCGTTTGAATTATTTGCTGGGCTAATGAGTATGATTAGACATAAAACCTTGAATACAATTTTTAAAATAGAAAGTGTATATACAAATGTTACAAAAGAACAAATAGTAACACCAAAAAAAGAAGATTTGTCTTTATTGAGAGGATCTGAAACTTCTGAATTAGAAAATTTAGAAAAAACTAAAAAAGGATTTCAAAAACCAGTTAGTGTTACTAAAGTGATTGGCAGGAATGATAAGTGTAGTTGTGGTTCTGGAAAAAAATATAAAAAATGTTGCGAAAAACTTAAATAATAATAAACAAGAAAGAGTCTGTTTAAATTTATTTTAAGTTTAAGCAGGCTTTTTGTAAATATTTATAGACGGATTACAAAGCTGAATTATGAGTAAAAATTAACAAAATAAATCTAAGATATATTTAAAAAACTTTTATTTATAGAGTTGTTATGAATTATATTTTTCAAAAAAAAAGATATTTTTTGGATTTGTAGATTTTTCTCAAAGATAGGTTTAATAGAATTATCATTGGAAAAAAGATTTATATAGGTGTTTTCCCTATGAAATAATTTTGGACTTAGTATGTTATTACTGAGTTTTCATTTTTCAAATTTAAGGTATACTAGATATAAGGGTTTAATTTTTTATAGTAGTTTTTAAATAAATGAATTTATGACTAAACAAATAAAAAACATTGCTAAACAATTTCCACAGGTAATAGCACCATATTGTTTAGCATTAGAAAAATCTGTTGGAGCTATTATTTTTTGCAAAAATGGTGATAATGTTAAGTTTTTACTTATGCAGTATCCACATGGACACTGGGAATTTCCTCGTGGTCATGTAGAAGAAAATGAAACAGAAATAGAAACAATGTACAGAGAGATTGAAGAAGAAACTGGATTAAGAAGACATCTCTTATCAAAGATCGAAGGTTTCAGAGAAAAGATGAGATTTTCTTATATTGCAAAAGGAAATGAGCGTGAAAACAGAAAAAAAGAAAAAAGGTGTATTGCCATAAGAAAAACAGTTATTTTTTATCTGGTCAAAACTGACAATAATTTAGTTACATTATCTCATGAGCATACAAATTTTGTATGGCTTTCGGGGGAAAAGGCTTTAGAAAGGCTCACATTTGAAAACTCAAAACGAATAATGAGAGTTGCAATAGAAAAAATAACATAAAAAACAGTTTGAATAAAAAAAGAAAAACATTTCATACCTTTTCTTTTTGTTGAGTGTGTAGTATTATAAGTGTAAGATTTAAGTGATTAGATATTCTTTATATGAAACATGGAAAGAAGATGTGGGGTCAGTTTATATTTGTTATAATTTTTACAGTATTTGTGGGAGTAATTGCTGTTCCAAAAGTACCAGGATTGCCTGAAGGTGTTCAGAATTGGCTCAATCAATTCCAGATAAGTCTTGGACTTGATTTGCAAGGAGGCTTACATTTGGAATATGAATTGGATTTATCAGGTATTGACCAAGAACAAAGAGATGATGCAATAAAGGGAGTGCAAGCTGTTATTGAGCGCAGAGTTAATGCATTAGGTGTAGCTGAGTCAATTGTGCAAGTGGTTTATAGAGGTGAACAAAGATTTTTGATTATAGAATTGCCTGGAATTGAAGATATTCAAAAAGCGAAGGATATAATAAAAGAAACACCATTTTTGGAATTTAAAGAAGAACGAACAGAAGAAGAAATTATAGAAATAGTTGATAGTAGAAATGAAGCTTTCGCTCCAATGAATGCAGAAAATAAAGCAAAGGCACAGGTTATGCTAGATGAAATTCTGAAAGGAAGGAGTTTTGAAGATGCTTTGAATGAATCTAAGCCAAAAGATGCTCAAGAAGATTTTGGAAAATTGTCACTTGCAAAAAAAGGGACTTACTTACCAGAATTAGAAAAAGTATTATTTGATGATTCTTTTAAGGTTGGGGAAGTATACAAAACACTTGTTGAAACAAATTTTGGTTGGAATATTATTAAAAAAGTAGAGATTGAGGGAGATGGTGATAATATGCAAGTTAGTGCACAATATATCCCATTTACAAAAATTCAATTACCATCTAACATAGATGATAGATATAAATCTACAGAGTTAACTGGTAGGTATCTAGAAGGCGCTCTTGTAAGCTTTAGTGGTGTTGGAGTTTCCAGTCCTGGAGTCAGTTTACAATTTGATAAGGAAGGCTCTAAAATTTTTGCTGACCTAACTAAGAAAAATTTAGATAAAACAATTGCAATTTACATAGATAATGAAATTATAACTTCACCAGTAGTTAGGACAGAGATAACAGATGGACAAGCGGAAATATCAGGTGATTATAGTTTAGATGAGGCAAAAAAATTGGCGGGTAGACTAAATGAGGGAGCATTACCAGTTCCTATTAATTTAGTATCGCAACAAAGTGTTGGTGCTAGTATTGGAATAGAAGCTCTTAAAAAAAGCGTTAAGGCCGGAGCTATAGGATTGTTTTTGATAATTTTATACATGATTGTTTATTATAGAATATTAGGATTAATTGCTGGTGGGGCTATAGCACTATATGCAGCTACTATAGTAACGTTATTTAAGATGTCAAGTGTAATGAATGGTGGTTTATCTATAACTCTAACGCTTGCTGGTTTTGCTGGACTCATTCTGTCTATTGGTATGGCAGTCGATGCAAACATACTTATATTTGAAAGAATTCGTGAAGAATTAAAAAGAGGTAGGGGTATAAGACTTGCTGTAGAAGAGGGCTTTAATAGAGCATGGATTGCGATTCGTGATGGTAATATATCTACTATTATTACAGCTTTAATACTTACCACTATGGGCACAGGATTTGTAAAAGGATTTGCTGTTATATTGATAATAGGTGTTCTACTGTCTATGTTTACAGCTATAGTTTTAGTAAAGATTGTCATGCATTTTTCAATTGGCAAATGGATAGAAAATAATTTGTGGTTAATTTATAACTGTCGTTCAAAAAAATAGAAAAGATTTATGATTAATATATTAGGAAAGAAAAAACAGGCATTTATAGTTTCATTAGCTTTTATAGGCATTGCTATTTTTGCTATTTTTGTATGGGGTTTAAAATTTGGAATTGATTTTACTGGAGGCACTTTACTTGAGGTTAAATTTAGCGAAAAATCTCTGGCTGACGGAGATATATGCGCATCATTGCCTGCTGAGTGTAGGAATAATTTCATAATTCAAAAATCTGATGGAAATAGAGTTCTTATTAGATATGGAGAATCAAGTGCAGAATTTAACAAAGAAGTACAGAGTGGATTGATTAGTTATGACAAAGACATAGAATTTTTAAAAACTGATTTTATAGGGGCTACAATTTCAGAACAGTTAAAAGATAACGCATTAAGTGCTATAATTCTTTCTATTTTTGTAATAATAATTTATATAGCCTGGGCATTTAGAAAGATTTCGTTTCCAGTGTCCTCATGGGGTTATGGCTTGGGTGCCATAATTGCTTTAGTTCATGATATACTTATAATTTTAGGAGTGTTTGCTTTTTTGGGATATTATTATGGAATTGAAGTAGGTGTTCCGTTTATTGCTGCACTTCTTACGGTACTTGGATATTCTGTAAATGATACTATAGTTGTATATGATAGAATAAGAGAAAATATTTTACGAACTAGAGACATAGCACATTTTGACAAGCTTATAAATAAGTCTTTGAATGAAACTTTGGCAAGATCTTTGAATACTTCTATAACTGTCATAGTTGTTTTGGTAGCTATGATTTTTTGGGGAAGCTCTAGTTTGGTATGGTTCTGTGTGGCTTTATTAATAGGAGTTATTGTGGGTACTTATTCATCTATTTTTATAGCGACAGCATTTGTATATTCTGTATATGAATACAAAATTGAACATAGATTATTGGGACGTTTGAGTCGTTTTATGTCTCAAAAAAGTGAAAATAATAAATAATAATAAATATATGTTAAAAAATATTTTTGGAAAGAAAAAGAAAAAGGAAGAACAGACTTTAGATACTAAAAAGAAAGTTGCAGCTGCTAAGAAGACTTTGGGAGGGGAAATTCCTGAAATAACTGACGAAATGATTGATATGATGTTGGAAGGAAAAATTCCGGGAATGCCTAAAGTTGGACCTATGCAAAAAATGGCTATTAAAAGTTTAAAGAAGATGGATCCACAAAAACGAAAAGAAGTTTTTGCTGAAGCAATGGGTAAAATGCAAGAAAAAGGTGGTGAAAGCAATGATGAGATGGCTAAACAAATAGAAGAAATGAAAAATTCTGGTGTTATAAATTCAAAGCAGTATAAAATAGCAAGAAAAAAGTTAGGTCTTGAATAATATAAAAAATTTTAACGCTGAAAATTTAAAAAAAACAAAATACGTATAATCTTGAATAGTTATGCGTGTTTTATATAAAAATTTAAGTAATATTTATGAACTTGACGAAGGAGATAGAATTTGCAACAGAGCTTGCTGATGATGCTGGTAAAATCATGAGGAAACATTTTGTTTCAAATGATTTTGGAATATTCTACAAAGAAGATGAGAGTATAGTTACATGTGTAGATAGAGATATAAATAAGTTAGTGATAGGAAGAGTTAAAGTTAAATTTCCTTATCATAGTGTGCTCGGTGAAGAGACTAGTCATATATTAGAAAAAGATGAATATGTTTGGGTAGTTGATCCAGTAGATGGAACAAAGCTTTTTTCTATAGGTGTGCCAATTGCTACATTCTCAATTGCATTAGTTGATAGGAATAATGGACAGCCAATACTTGCAGTGGTATACGATCCTTTTATGGATAGAATGTTTGTAGCAAAAAAAGGAGGAGGTGCTATGTGCAATGGGAAAATTATAAGAGTTTCAGAGGAGGATATAGGACCAAAAATGCTTTTTTGTGGTCATGGTGCCACTATAGACGTAATGAAAAATTTTGAAAATATTAAATTTTCACCATTCACCCTTTCTTCTTCTATTTATATGGGAATGTTGGTGGCTACTGGAAAAGTTGCTGTATATATAAAATCAGGAGGAAGTCCTTGGGACGTTGCTACTATTAAGTTGTTAGTAGAAGAGGCGGGTGGCGTAGTTACTACTTTATCTGGTAAGTCTCGTAGATATGATATAGATGGTGAGGGAATTTTAGTGAGTAATGGAATTGTTCATGATAAAATTTTAACTTATTTAAATAATAATGTGAATTACAAATTTTAAAATAAAATCTTTACTTGTTAAAATTCGCTCAGAAATGCAAAAACATATAAATGTTAAATTGCTTTTAAGTCAAATTCAAACTCTTTTTCTATATCTTGTGCTAAATTATTTATAGTTAAGAAGGGTATCTTTTTATCTTGATATTTTTGGATAGCTTTCTCCAATGTTGTTTTTACTATTGCAGAAGCAATAAAAGTAGGAACTGCGACAACAGCAGAATTAACAGCTACAGCACTAACAAAAATTGAAATTGTAAAATATACTACATTTTCAGATACGGTATCAATCACAGGTGAAACAGTCTTGTCTTTAATTTTATCTTTAGTGGCATCTTTAATGATTTGCACAGCAGTGTATTCATGTTTAGGTTTATGTTTTATCTCATAAATTATATTAAAAAACATATACCATAACAAAGTCCTGCCCATGCCAAAATCCTCATCTTTTTGCATTTTATAATTTAAAACATTAACAATAGCTACGAGAAATATACTGTAAGCTCTCTTTCCTTTTGATTCTGTGATAAAATTATCATGAACTTTTATAAAATTTTCAAAATTAACTTCTTTATCAGCTGATTCTAAAGCGTTTTTATAAAAAGTGTCATATTCACTCTTTTGTTTATTATCAAATTGTTGATAAGTTCCAATAGCGTTTTTTGCTAAAATGCTCCAAGCATTAGCAATGTCATTGTGATATATTTTATGCTGGATACACTTTATGACATCGCTTCCTATTTCTATATGTCCAAAGGCATCGCTGATGTTATATGATTCTTTTTCCGTACCAGGCTCAATCTTTTGATAAAGAGTCATCAATGCTTTTGCCGTAAAATCTTGCGCTAAGTAACTCCATAACTCTCCAACTTCATTATAATCACTCCACTCTATGGATTGAGCTTTTTCTTTACTAATTGCCTTGGAAATATTTTTCAATAATTCAGTAATTTCTTTATTTAATTTACGATTAAAATATCCTGGATACTTTTGTTTTTTTACAAACCGCACAAAAAACTTTTCAAACTCGTCTTCTTCATCTAAATTAATATCGGCAGAAAAATCATCTGT
>CAMZLB010000002.1 GCA_947311515.1 Candidatus Moraniibacteriota bacterium
CAAAAACATACACAAAAAATCATAGCTCAAAAATCATACCCCAAAATTATACGCAATATAGCATATAGGATATGTGTATGGCCATTAAGTTAGCCACGGACACAGAAAATTCTTTAAAAAAATTGGAATTGTGAGAATTTCAGACACAGACTATTATTATTATTATTATTATTATTATTATTATTATTATTATTTTTATTATTATTATTATTATTATTATGGTTGTTGTTGTTGTTGTTATTGTTGTGATTGCTGGTGTTATATTGTTGTTGTCATTGTCATCGCCACAGTTGTTTTTGTTGTTATTTTTGCTGTTGTTGAATTAATTGTTCTTTTTGGTTTAAATTATCATTGCATAATTTAACATCACTTGCATATTTTTTATGCATTTTTTGAATAATTTGTCTCAAATTATATTGATTTGAATTTCTTTCAAAAATTTCATTCATGGACATTCTAATTTCAGAGTAAATATCAAATTCTTGTGCTACAGTTCTTAAATCACTATCATTACGAATTCTGTAGTAATATAAAACCTCTGGAATAATATATTGTTTTAAATTATTTTCCACAAATTTCAACCACATCCCCCAATCCTGAAAACTACTAAATCTTTTGTCCCAATATCCTATTTTTTCAATACTCGTTCTACGATATGCTGAATTTGCTCCACCTAAACAGTTCTCAAAAAATCCCTTAGGTATCACTAATCCCTCTGGTTTATATATAAAATTAATATTTTCTTTTTTTGTGTGATCCAATCCATCTAAAAAACTAGCATACTGACTTGTAACACCATCAATATCCTCATTATCTTCAAATATTTTCATATATTTTTCAATATACTCTTCATCAATCAAATCATCATGATCCATTTGAAAAATTATATCTCCAATTGCATTCTTTGCTCCTGTGGTCATAGCACCCGAAATTCCTTGATTCTCTTGGTTTATAATTAAAATATCTCTATATTTTTCTTTAATTTCTTTCAAAATCTTAATTGACTCTTCCAAAAAAGAACCGTCGTCTACAATAATTATTTCATCTGGATATCTAGTTTGCCTCTTTAAACTTTCCATTAAGTCAAATATAAAACCCTTTCCATTATAAAATGGAATTATTATTGATGAATTTAACTTATTTTTATGCATTGCAATAATTTATAGCTTATTTACATTTAATGATACATTATTTTTAATCTAAAGTCTATTTTAAAAAAATTTAGAAATTTATTTTTTATTTAAAAAAAACTTTAAAATTCTAAAATGAGAATTCATGTCTATCCACCTTCTTTTGAAGAAATATTGAGATTCTTTTGTGGAAAAATTTATTCCTCTCATTTTTTTAATAAAGTCATAAATATATTCAATATTTTCATTTCTAACTTTATCATCACTACACATTCTATTTAATCCTTTATCTATATTGGATTTTATAATTAAATCAATATCAATTTTAGATAAATCATAACCTAAATATCTTAATAAATCTTCTAGTTGAATTCTTGGTCCTGTAAACCATTGCTCATAATGCACAATAAACATATTTGAATTTGTATAATAAAATGAACAAATAATTCTTTGTAACCACATTATTTCCACAATTTCTTCTTTTATATTATAATATTTTTTTACAGATTTAATAACTGATGCAGGATTTCTGATTGTATGTATGTATATTGGCTCTATATTATTTTTTTTAAAAATTTCTTGCCAAATTGGTAACAATGCATTTATTCTAGGATCTTTTATAGCATAAAATATTCCATTATTTTTTTTAAATTCTTTCATAACATATTCTTCTAATTTTTTCATTAATAAATTAGCTTCATTAGAGTATAAATCTTCTGAATTAATAATTGGAAAAGCTATCCCCTGTTTATTACGAAAATATTCTATAAATTCATCATGTAATTTTACTATGATATCATCCTCAAAAAATCCTCTTGGATTAGTTTCATCTTCTCTAACTAATATCTTAGAATGATCTACGGAAACAGAGCTAAGAATCTGCATCAAAAGTGATGTCCCACTTCGTCCAGTGCCCAATACAATAATCATTTTATTCATATATTTTTATTATTTTGCATACAAATTATCACACATTTTTAAAAATAAATATTCTTTATGAAGCCATTTCTTTAGATTTTTAATAGATTCCTCTGTTAAATATTTATCTAAATTATTAGGATTTTTATGTGCGTCAATTTTACTTTTTGGTAATTTTGCATTTTCTGATCCTAATTTATTTTTCAAAACCTCAAAATCTATTTCTAAACATGATTGCCTACCCACAAAAAATAAATCATTCTTTCTCTTAGTAAAATATTTTTCATTTTCAAACCAATCCCAGTAAGAACTATTTACATGACTTATATTCCTCATAGCATTTTTAGCTCTTTTTCTTTTTATTGGACTTATACTTGTCAATGCTTTTGCTAATGTATTTGGAGTATCAAAATAACTAAATGCCTTTTCTTCCGATTCCGACCATGGTGAATCATATTTTGGTCTACCTTGTCGCTTCCTACTATAAAATCCACTAATAAACCTGTCTATCGGCTCTCTAACAAAAAAGAAAAACTTTTCTCCTATTGGAATATCTTTTAATTTAAAATTATGATTGTGTAATATAATTTCATATCTACACCCTAAAACAGTTGCATTATAATCCTGCAAAGCATATTTTACAGCTGTCCCTCCTGTTTTTCCGATGTGAATAAAATGTATTTTTTGCGTATTCTTAGAATAAACCATACGCTTTCTATTTAACTATTATTTTACAAAAATATCATTATTTTCTCTCAAATAATTCACTACTTCAGTCCTCATGAACGTATTTGGTATATCCTCATTTTTTTCCAATTTACTTCTAAGTTCAGTTCCAGACAAATGCACCTTATCATCATTTGAATGTACACAATCTCCATCTGGTACCATATCAAAACATTTTTTGCAATATGCCACATTATTATGTTTTAGTATTTTAATACCTAATTCTTCTTCGCTAAATTTATCAAACTGATTCTGTGCATCATATGAGCCATAGTAATTACCTACACCCGCATGATCCCTACCTATAATCATATGAGTACACCCAAAATTTCTTCTAACTAGAGCATGAAAAACAGCATCTCTAGGTCCAGCATATCTCATATATGTATGAAAAGTAGCTAATTCCACAGATTTAGAGTCATAATAATTATCTATCAAAATAGCATAAGCACCTAATATAAATTCATCTTTTATATCACCTTTTTTCTTTTCTCCTACTATAGGATGCACAAGCAATCCATCAACTTCAGCTAAGGATTTTTTTTGGATAAATTCATGAGACCTATGTGGGGGATTTCTAGTTTGAAATGAGACGATATTCCTCCATCCATTATTCTTAAAGATTTCTTTTATCTGGTCTGGAGTCTTATAATTTATTTTTTTCACTTTATATTCTCTATTGGAGATTTTTTTTAATTCACCACTCACAAAATATTTTTTTAAATTCATAAATCTATAAACACCTGGATGCTCCAAGTCATTTGTTCCATATAATAATTTTGCAGCTAAATTTCTATCTACCTCAAAATACTGTGGATTATCTATTATGAATACATCTCCACTTTCATTTGAAATGATAAAGCTTTCATTACTATTCTCCTCTCTCTCTTTCTCACTTAAATCTAGTAAAATAGGCATAGCCCAAACTTGACCATCTGACAATCTCATATTTTTTGCAATACTCCAAAAATCTTTTTCGTTTGTAAAATTCTTGAGTGGCGCATAAACATTATCTACTAAATTTTGAGCTTCTTGTATAACAGAGTCATCAACTTTTATTTCCTTCATACAATACATTTTAAATTATTTCTTTCATAAAAACTAGACGAGATCCAACCATTTTTCATAAATAACTCTTTATTTGGCTCATATATGACATTTTTTCCATGTATATCTGTAATTCTTCCACCAGCTTCTGTCAAGATTATATCTCCTGCACATAAATCCCATAAACCCGCTTTATTACTAGAATTTATATATAATTCAGCTTCTCCATTTGCTATCCTGCACATCTTAACTCCTGCTGAACCCATAAATACCTGATTCATGTTGAATTTTATTGCGACCTCTTTTTCAAATTTACCACAGTGATTTCTACTAATTAATATTGTAGCACATTTAATAGATTCTTCAGTAACTGAAATTTTATTTTTTTTATCACCTATATAAAGGTATGCACCATCACCCTTTTGTGCAAAAAATAATTCATTAGTCATCGGGATATAAATAACACCTAAAACAACTTCTCCTGTATTATTAATCAATCCAATCATTATACTAAAATCATCAGTTTTTTGTACAAAATCTTTAGTTCCATCTAATGGATCAATAATCCACATATAGTCAAAATCACAATTTACTGAAAAATCATCCAAATTTTCTTCACTAAGTATTGGATAATTAAATTCATTCAACTTACGTATTAAGTATTTATTAATTTCCAAATCTACTTCAGTTATTATACTTTTATCCCATTTATTTTCTATAGAATATTTTTTATCATAATACTTCATAGCAATATTACCAGCTCCCTTAGCAATTTTTAAAATTTGTTGAATATCAAAATTTTTACTATATTTCATATTTATCAGATAGATAATTAACAATCTTATCTAAACTCTCTTCTATTGATTCTTTTCCCGTATTCACTATTATTTCAGCATTCAAAGGCTTTTCAAAAGGATCTTGTACACCTGTAAAATTATCTATTTCCCC
Source organism: Candidatus Moraniibacteriota bacterium (assembly GCA_947311515.1). GTDB lineage: Bacteria > Patescibacteriota > Minisyncoccia > Moranbacterales > JALWEZ01. Next base: position 4,770 of record CAMZLB010000002.1, read on the forward strand.
CATATCTGCTTTCTTATACATTCCTTTTATATCTCTTTGTCTGCAAATTTCAATGTCACATTTAACATATATTTCAACAACCTCTGCGCAAATAGATTTAGCAAATTCCCTCATTTCCCTATACGGAGAAACAAAAGCAGAAACGACATTAACACCATTTTCTGATAACATTTGTGCAATATATACAATTCTTTGAATGTTTTTATCTCTATCCTCTTTACTAAACCCCAAATCATTACATATTGTTTTTCTAACTATATCTCCATCTAATCTTTGAATAGATTTATTCTTATATTTAAAATATTTTTCAATTTCAATTGCAAGGGTAGTTTTTCCGCTACATGGCAATCCTGTAAGCCAAATAACTACCCCAATGTTATATTTCATATTTTTTTTATTTCCTTTATATTTAACACCAATAATCCCAACTACTATATTATTATTTTTTTATACTATTTATTAAACTTACCTCTTAATAAAATTTCAGTTAAATTTGCTAATTTTTACAATAACTAATTCAAAAATTATTAATAAAATAGGATTAATAAAATCAATATAAGTTACCTAACATAGATGATTAACTAAATCTTTTTTGTAAGTTTACCCTATTTTACTCCCTCATTTTTTATTTTATATTTCACTCATTACTCTTCTTTTTTACTTTAGTTTCTTACTTATTCCTTTTCTCTTTTCTTTTTTTCTTTTTCTACTCCTTGCTCCTCTATCTGTTCTTTAGTCATGTTTTTAAGTATATATTCATCACATACTTCTTCTGGATTTCCTGATTTTGCAATTTTTGAATCATTTATAAATATCACCTTATCGCAGTACTCTCTAACTGTATCTATTGAATGAGAAACAAGTACCACTGTTCTACCTTGCTCCTTATATTTCTCAAACTCATTCATGCACTTATATTGAAATGCTACATCTCCTACAGCTAACACTTCATCCATAAGCAATATATCCCTCTTTGCGTGTATTGATACACTAAAAGCCAATTTAGCCTTCATACCAGATGAATAATTCTTCACTTGTTGATCTATAAATTTACCTATCTCACTAAATTTAACTATTTCATCAAATTTTTCATCAATCTCCTTTTTTGTAAGTCCTAGTATTGTTGCATTCAAATAAACATTATTTCTACCAGAAAGTTCTGGATTAAATCCTATCCCAAGCTCCAAAAATGGTGATACTCCACCATTTACTATTATTTTTCCTTTATCTGCTTCATAAACACCTGCAAGTATTTTCAAAAGAGTAGATTTACCAGAACCATTTTTACCTATAATTCCCACAAATTCCCCTTTTTTAACTTCAAAAGAAATTTCGTCAAGAGCTATGAATTCTTCGTATGTTTTTTTGTTAAATATATTCACAAAAGCACTTCGCATACTATTTATTTTCTGATGAGGAACACGAAAAGTTTTTGACACTTTTTCTACTCTTATTGCAATATTATTATTCTTATTTTTTTGTTTGTTTCTTTTTTTCATGATTTTATATCAATTCTGCTATATTCTTTGCATTTCTATTGTATGACCATATACCCAAAATTAACACGGCAATAACAATTGAAAAGAAGGTTATGTATTGAGTAGTAGTTGCATAATGACCATTGATTAAAGCTTCCTTGTTGAAGTGGATTATAAAAGCTAATGGATTAGTCAACATCAATGGATGCCATTTTTCATCCATCATGCTTAGTGGATAAATTATTGGTGAAAGATACATCAAAGCTTGTAATGCAACTGACCAAATGATAGTTAAATCTCTATATTTCACATAAAGTGGTGCAGCTATCAAAGAAAAGGCTAAAATTATAACATACAAAGCTATTATAAATACTATAAACATGAGTATTGACCCAATGTCTGGCATCAATTTATAGTACGCAAAAAATCCTATTATAACAATAAGATTCATGAGAAAAATCAAAGCGGCATTTATGGTAGAGGCTACTATGATAGTCCAACGAGGAACGTAGATTTTTGTGACTAACTGTGCCTTATTTACAAGTGAACTTAACCCAGCTGAAGTTCCTTCTGAAAAAAATATAAAAAGCATTAAACTCGTTATAAGTTGTAATGAATAGTATTCAATTGCACCGCCTGATGCAAATATAGATGAAAATACGATATTTAGTATTAAAAACATCATAAGAGGCTGTAAGAGTGCCCAAAGATATCCTAAAACTGAATCTTGATATCGAAGCTTGAAATCAGTAATGGCAAGCATCCATATTAATTCCTTATAGCTTTCATGTTTTTTATTATTCATTTCCATATAATTAATCCAAAAATAAACTTGTCCCTTAATAAGATTTTAATTAAATTTACCAACTTTTACCACAACTAGCTTAAAAATTATTATTACTACTTCAACATTTCTATAAATTTTTAACGGTATTATAGTAAAAATTTATCAAACTTCTTTTAAAGTCCTCTTAAGGGACGAGTTTATTACACAGTATAAATTATAGCATAAAAAATTTGAACTTGCGGGTATTTCTCATTTATTTATTTTACACTAAGCTTTCTCCAATATTAATTGCCATATCTACAAACCTATTTGCATACCCCCATTCATTATCATACCAAACCAGTACCTTAACCATATCACTTCCTACAACCTTTGTAAATTCTAAATCAACAACTCCAGAATATGCACACCCTATAAAATCACTTGAGACCAACGGCTCATCTGATACACCTAAAACTCCATTTAAATATCCAGAAGAAGCTTCTATCAAAGCATTATTAACTTCTTCAACAGTGACTTCTCTATTCAAAACAAAAGTAAAATCTGATAGAGATACATTTATAGTAGGTACCCTAACTGCCATTCCATCAAACTTACCTTTCAGTGACGGTATTACTTCGGTAGCCGCAATCGCTGCTCCTGTAGTCGTAGGAATTATGTTTTGAGCTGCTGCTCTAGATTTTCTCAAATCTCCGCCTGGTCCATCCTGAAGTTTTTGAGTAGAAGTATAAGAATGGATTGTAGTCATCATAGCATTTTTAATACCAAAAACATCATTAATAACCTTTGCAACTGGTGCTACTGAATTTGTTGTACATGATGCATTTGAGATAATATTTTTTTCAGTTTCTAAGTCTGAGACACCAATGACACATGTCGAAACTTTTGAAGTATCACCTTTCGCAGGAGCACTTAATATAACCTTTTTAGCTCCAGCTTCTATATGTGCATAAGCTGTACCATTCTTTACAAATCTTCCAGTACATTCAAGTACAACATCCACTCCAAGTTCCTTCCAAGGTAAATCTCTAGGAACAGGATTTGCAAAAACATTATATTTTATATTGTCAACTATCAAACCATCCTCATCATAAGAAACTTCTTTTTCATACTTTCTAAAAACTGAATCATGCTGCAACAAGTATGCTAACGTTTTATTATCTGCCAAGTCATTTATAGCCACAATTTCAACATCATCTCTCAGAGCTAAAATTCTAAAAGCTGCCCTACCTATTCTACCAAAACCATTAATCGCAATTTTTATCTTTTTCATATTCATCTTTTTACTATATTATTAATTATTTTTATAACTTGTGCAAATCTTTCGACTTGCAAGCTAACTCCACCAACTAAAACTCCGTCAACATGTGTCTCTAAAATAATATTTGAAATATTTTCTGGAGATACACTTCCTCCATACAAAATCTTAGTACCACTAAAATCATCCTCAAGGTGATTTTTTATAAGTTTTTTAATATAAAGAACCATTGTATATATATCATCAGGAGAAGGAGTCTTTCCAGAGCCTATCGCCCATACTGGTTCATAAGCAAAAATTACTTTTTGTAGGTCTTCATTTGATATTTCATTCAAAATTGCTTTGATACTAGCTCCTACCGCCATAGTTTCATCATCACCATCATTTACATATCCCACACACACAATTGGCACAAGACCAACTCTAAGAGCTGTTGCACACTTTCTAGCAACTTGTTCATCCAATTCTCCTAAGTTCCTTCTCTCACTATGTCCTATTATAGCATATTTTGCACCCATCGATTTCACACTTTTTGGAGATACTTGTCCAGTATGTGCTCCATATGTTTCCCAAAAACAATCCTGTGAACCTATTTGTATACTAGTTTTTTGAAAATGTTGTAAAAAATATTCAATATACAAAGTCTGTGGACAAAGTACAACCTCAACATCTTTTGTTAAATTTTTAAATATCTTATCTGATTCTTTCAAATATTCATTCCTCATAGAAATCGTCTCCATATTCATCTTTAGATTCCCAATAACAATTTTTCTACTTTGCATATTTTTATATATTTTTTATACTAATATCAACATTCTTCATCTTACTTAATCATCTATTAAAAGATATTTACAAAAAGCTTAACTCATAAATTTCCTTAAGAATGATGCCGAATCTTCTGAAGAAATTGGCACTATTTCCATATCTGTAGCCATTTCAAATCCAGCATATACCTGAGTTTTTGGATAAATATCTATGAAATAGGAATAGTAATTGTACTCACGCCCAGTGCAAGGCGCTGTGTGAATATAGAAATTATAATCAGGTGAATTTAATCCATCTTTTAATCCTACGAATGCTTTTTTAAGTATTTCTGCAAGAGTCATTTTTTGCTCATCTGTAATTCTTTCAAAATAAGCACTTGTTTTTTTTGGAACTATTCGCATACTAAAAGCTTTTTTTGATGAAAATGGACAATACATCACAAAATCATCATTTTCATATAAAAGCCTTTTTTTATCTAAAACTTCATAATCACGCATAGTATCAAAAACATTACAATCGTTCTTTTTCATGTACCTTTCTGAAGCAATTAATTCCCTCTCTACGGAACTCGAAACTATAGGAAGAGCAATAATCTGTGAATGTGGATACTTTATAGAACCACCCGCAGATTCACCGTGATTATGAAATATCATGATACTTCTTATATTTTTATCATTCATAAGACTTATGTATCTATCTTGATAAGCGTCCAATACCTCAGCTATTTCAACTAAATCCATAGACGCAAAACCCTTACCTTCATTATTTGTGACAACTACCTCATGAACACCTGTAGCATCAAAAGCAGGAAAAGGTCCCCTCGAAACATCTGTAGAAATTTTCTTATTCATAAGTACAGGATATTTACTCTCAAATACTTTCGTAGTCCAATCTGTTTTACTGTCTTTGTATACTAGCGTATCTATTTCATAAGACTCTTTTTCAAGTAACTCTAGGACATTTTTTTCATACTCTTTTTCAATTTCAAATTTATCATCAAAAAAATCATGAGGTTTCTTACCACATTCTTTAGCCATAATCACCCATTCATTTCTTAGTAAATCATATCGTAGCTCTGATTCTCCATAATGTAATCTTTTGTATATATACTGATCTCTCATTTTATTTTTGTTATTTTTTGCCTGTTCTATAAGTACATTTTTCTTTATCCTTTAATACATAAAACCTCATCGAAAAATTTAACAACAAAGTCTTATAAATATATTGTACTACATAAAATATGTTTTGCACATTACCCATCTGAAGTTAAGTCTATTTTCCCATAGGTGTCCAAAAAATTTTGCAATATTATTCTAGCTGACTCAACGTCATCTTTTTCTGATAAATTTTTCTTATTTGCACTTTTCAAATTATTCTGTGCCTCTCTAGTACTAAACATTTCTTCTGCAAATATTACTTCTTTACCTGTTTGAATGGTTAAATTTTTTGCAAATTTTTTAATTTTTTTTGAATTATCATTATAAATTTTATCATATTGAATACCTATTACAAAATCATTTGCTTCATATTTAATAGCTATTTCATTCAATTTATCAAAAATATTTTTATCATTCTCTAATACTTTACAAGAGAAAGATTGACAAGTTTCATCATCACCAAATGCTACACCGATTTTTCTTTCTCCCCAATCTATACCTATAAAATATTTCATAAAATTCTTATCTATTCTTTATAAGACAAATCTCCAACTCTAACTCCCCAATCTTAACACGATCAACATACTCAAAATCACTTAACTTTTCATTTTTTATTTCCGAAGCTAAAACTTCACGAGCTATAGTTTCATTATAGATTTCAAAAATTTGCTCAAATCCTTTATATCCCAAAATTATTCTATCATCTACCTGAAAATTAGCCTTTTTTCTAGCTTGCTGTATAAATCTCACAATTTCTCTAGCTATTCCTTCTTGCTTCAAATCTAAAGTAATTTCTGTATCTAATAGTACTAATTCATCTATGTTTTCTTTAAAAGTTACTTTTTTCACATTCAATTCTTCAAGGATAACATCTGAAAAAGATTTTGAAAGTGCCTTACCTTTTATTGTTGCAGAGGCTAATGGCTGACGTACTTTTAATTGTTTCTGAGCTCTTATTCTTAATCCTTCAGTTATAGACTCTCTCACCACACTCATGTCTTTTATCAATTTTTCATCAATAAATGAAGCATTCATACTTGGATAATCTTCTAAGTGCACACTTTCTCCTCCTGTTAAATTTTTATATATTTCTTCTGAGATAAATGGTGTTACTGGGGCTAAAACTTTAGAAATTTCAACAAGAACGTAATGCAAAGTTGTATATGCTAAATTTTTATCTAAATCATCTTCACTCTTCCAAAATCTTTTTCTAGATCTTCTAATGTACCAATTTGATAAATCATCTACAAATTCAAGAATTGGTTTTATAGCCAGAGGCAAATTGTATTCCTTCATATTACTATCAACTCCATCTATCAATTTATGAAGTCTAGCAATAATCCATTTATCTAAAATATTAGACAGTTTATTTAAATCAAATTCCTCTTTCTTATTCCAATTATCAACATTTGCATACATTACAAAAAAACTATAACTTTGCCAAAGCGTTGCTAATTTTCTATGAATATCTGCAACATCCTTATCAACTAAAGTATAATCTTCTCCGTTTAAAAGTGGTGATGTCATAAGTAAAAATCTAAGAGAATCTGCACTATATTTATCAATTAACTCAGTAGGTTCTGTATAATTTCCAAGTGATTTACTCATTTTTTTACCATCATTTCCAGCTATTGTACCCGTAACTATAACATTTTTAAATGCTTTTTCACCAAAAATTCCTATAGATATTGCATGTAGATAATAAAACCATGCTCGAACTTGTCCTATGTATTCCGAAATAAAGTCACCTGGAAAATTCTCTTCAAATTTTTTCTTATTTTCAAATGGATAATGAAATTGAGCAAAAGGCATAGATCCAGATTCAAACCAACAATCTAAAACTTTGCTAATTCTTTTCATTTTTTTACCGCATTCAGAACATTCAAAATTTACATTATCAATATAAGGCCTGTGATAATCTTCCAATAATATACCTGATAATTTTTCAAGTTCAGCATAACTTCCTACAACATTAATATTATTACATGTATCAGACTCACATTTCCAAACAGGAAAAGGCGTTGCCCAAAACCTATCGCGAGATATATTCCATTCTGGTGCAGTGTTTATTATATTTTTAAAACGTTTCTCCTTTATATGTTCTGGAAACCAATTAATTTCCTCATTTTTCTCTATCATCCTAATTCTCTGGTCTTTTATATTCATAAACCAACTTGGATGAGCTCTGTACATTAGCTTTGAGTCACATCTATGACAATGTGGGTATTCATGCTTTATATAATCTATTTTCCACACTTTTCCCTCAACTTTTAAATCTTTTGCTATTTGTTTATTTTGTTCCCAAATATTCTTACCACTCCACTGTCCCTCTATGTAATCGCCGTGTTCGTCTACTACATGAATTATAGGAGTATCTTCTTTTTGCGCCAATTCAAAATCTTCCTCTCCATAAGCTGGAGCTAGATGCACTATTCCCGTTCCACTATCTGTTGTAACATACTCCGCATTTAAGACTCTGTGTGCATTTTCTCCTCTATCTGCAAATAATGGCTTATATTTTTTTCCAACTAAATCCTCACCTTTAATTTCTTCTATAATTTCAAAATTCAGTAGATTATGTTTCTTATCGGTCAAAACCCTTTCAAGTGTCTCTTTTGCTAAAATAAGATTTAACTTAGAACCTTCTTCATCAGTTACAAAAACCTTTACATACTCAATTTTATTTCCAACAGCCACAGAACTGTTTGCTTGTAAAGTCCAAGGAGTCGTAGTCCATGCTAATAGATACACTCCCTCATCATCTACTAATTCAAATTTTACATAAATACTGGGATCAGTTATATCTTTATAGCTATTATCCATTGCTACTTCAGATTTTGATATAGGAGTCGCACATCTAGTACAATACATAAGAACTTTCTCCCCTTCGTAAATCTTATCTTTTTTATATAATTCCTTAAATGCCCACCAAACACTTTCCATGTAATCTTTATCCATTGTTTTGTAAGCTCCTCTAAAATCCACCCATCTACCAACTCTCTCGACAGTATCTTCCCATTCATTACCACCTTGCACCATCTCCCTATGGCAGGTCTTTATATACTTTTCAAGTCCTATTTTTTCAACGCCTTTTTTATTAGTTATACCTAATTTTTTTTCTACTAAATTTTCAGCTGGTAACCCATGACAATCCCAACCCCAAGTTCGCTCAACTCGCTTTCCTTTCATTGTCCAATATCTAGGCACAACATCTTTTACTATAGAAGAAAGTAATGTTCCATAATGAGGTACTCCTGTAATAAACGGAGGTCCATCATAAAAAACAAATGAGTTTTCTCTATCTCTGTTATTTACAGATTTTTTAAATGTATTATTCTCTTTCCAGAATTCTATCTGCTCTTTTTCCATTTCACTATATTTTTTTCTACTATCAACTTTTTTATAAGTCATATTATTTTATTATTTATAATTTGCAATTTAAAAATAAAAATCATCCGTTAAACTAAAAGAAAAAATCTTTTAGTTTAACGGACGATTTCAATAAATAAACCGTGGTACCACCGCTATTTGAAAATAAAATATTTTTTATTTTCCTTGATTACTGCTATAACGGGCTTACCCGATGAGTTTTACTAGTCAAAAAACTTTCTTCTCATAGCTCCTGAGTGATTACTCTATCATCGCTTATATATTTATATTATCAAAAATCAATTTTTTATGCAAGTTAATTACGTTTAAATTTAGAACGACTAGCTTTTTTATTTTTAGCAACTTTAGTATCAAGTATTTTTAAGCTACTCTTCATTTCTGTTCTAACAAATTTTGTTTCATTTCTTGGGTCTAATCCATAATAATTCATTTCAATTGTTTGGTCTCTTGATAGTTGATATTTTAATAAATCACTAGAAAAAAATCCTTTTCCTCCTGTAAGTTTTATTACTTCTGATGAATAATTCATCACATCTTTAGATGCAACTTCTCCTACTAATACAACTTTATTATTGTCTTCTCTTACAATCTTATAAATTGCTCCTTTATTGTTTAAACTTTGAATAATAAGAGTTAATGTATCAATAGGACTAATTAATTTAAATTTTGATACAGGTTCTAGTATTTTCATATTACTATTTTTTATTGCTCTCATAAGTGCAATAGGTACAATAATATTAAAATGTGATGGATTGGAACCTGCTGAATTAAATTTACCATTAATCAAAGAGATTTCAGCATTTGTAATTTCCCAACCATATAAACCTTGTTTTGTGTATCTTTTTACTAATTTTTTTGCTTGTGATTGATATTTTTTATGAAGATAATCTGTTGATAATTTTGAATTATAAACTAAACCACTACCATTTTCAAGTGGAGTAATTTCAAACTCTATTGCAGAAAATTGAGTATATGAAGACTCTCCTTTACCTTGTTTTGTTGGCATTTCTTTATGCTTTACCAAAGGATTAGAAAAAATTGATTTGATATTAAACCTAGTATTTAATACTTCTTCTATAATTTCTGCCTGTATTAAACCCATTAAGTTTATATATATTTTCCCTGTTACTTTATCATAATAAATATTTAAATGTGGATCTTCATCAGTTAATACTCTTAAAGCTTCAACTAATTCAATAATTTCCCCCTTATTGTATGGTTCTACTTGCATTACTAATAAAGGATTTACAATAGGAATAACAGTGTTTTTATTTTTTTTCCCAATATATTCTCCTGAATTTACATTCAAGCCATTTATAATTACAATTTCTCCACTGCTTGCAGACTCAATAGCTACTAAATTATTAGCTTCAAAATGATATAAACCTTTTATTTTTTCTATTTTATTATGAATTTCAATATTATCTCTAAGATTAATAGTTCCCGATAAAATTTTAGTATATAAATTTCTTTGACCATTCTCAATTCTAACTAAATAAACAAAAGCTGAAAATTCTTTATCATTTAAATTAGGAAAAGGAAGCATATAGTCTATTATATATTCCATTAAAATATCAATACCTACCCCTTTTAAACTACTCCCACCCAATATAGGAACTATTTTTTTATTTTGAGTTAACTTTTTTATTCTATCATTTAACCATTTTTTTGTAAGTCTATCTTTGTCTTCAAAAAATAACTCCAATGTTAAATCATCTAGCTCTGAAACTAATTCTAAAGAATGTTCAAAACTAATAGTATTAAGTATTAGTTCTTGATTTTCTTTTTGTTTTATGTCAATTAAAGGTAATACATTTATATCTAAGTCATTCCTAATATCATTAACTATTTTAGTATAATTAGCTCCTACTCTATCCATTTTATTAATAAATATAAGAATAGGTACACCTTTTTTCTTCAAAGCTTTCCATATTGTATATGTTTGAGGTTCAATACCATCTGCTCCTGAAATAACTAATATAGCTGTATCCAATATAGATATTGTTCTTTCTACTTCAGCTGAAAAATCTATGTGTCCAGGAGTATCTACAAGTTGAATATTCTTATCTCCAAGCTTAAAGGATACTAAGGATGACCTTACTGAGATACCTCTTTCTTGTTCTATAGACATAGTATCAGTTATAGTATTTCCACTATCAACTCTTCCTATCTTGTCAATAATTTTTGCATGATAGAGTAGATGTTCAGTTATTGTAGTTTTTCCTGCATTGGCATGTGCAAAAATACCAAGAGTTAGGGATTTTTTCATATTTGTTATAAACCTACTTTTATTTTATAGAGATTATTCATAATATGAATTTGATTTTATTTCTTTATATGAATCTGTTTTAATCTCTGTTTCTTGCTCTTCCACACCTTCCTTTATTTTTTTTAAATTACTATTAATCGAATTCACTTGCAAAGAAGCAAACCATAAAAAACCTACTACGATTAGAATTATGAATAAAAATACTACTTGTGGTTCAACTTTTCTAATCATTTTTCTATATAATATATTATTTACACGATTCTTTTGAATAATACTTCTTTTTTTCTAAACTTTATTTGATTTATTATCTTTTCTGATGCTTCTGGTAAAAAAACTTTTATTAAAATAGCTATTATATGCAAATCTTGTAAAAACCTCTGCATTAATTCTAAATATTCTTTCTCAGAAAAAATATCTTTCTTCTTTTTTAAACTCCAAGGTTTTTTTTCCTCCATTAATTTATTAGCTTTGTCTACCATTTTCCAAATTTTCTCTAATCCTATTTTCATTTCAAATGATTCAATATCAGCTTTGAGTGATTTTTCTATATCAACATTTGGTAAGTCATACTCTACATTATCCGCAAGAGTAATTATTCTACTACTCAAATTACCCAAACCATTAGCTAAATCAGCATTATACTTTTCATCCATTTTATCCCAAGAAATATCACAGTCTTCTCCGAAATTACTCTTAGTTAAAAGTAAGTATCTTGTACCATCCACGCCATATCTATCAACCATTTCTTCTGAAGATATTACATTTCCAAGACTTTTACTCATTTTTTTACCATCTACACTTATAAATCCATTTATAAAAATCTGTTTTGACATAGGTAAGTCAGCAGCTAAAAGCATTGCTTGCCACATAGCGCTTTGTTGTCTTAGATTATCCTTACCTGCAATCTGTATAGCATTTGGACATTGTTGACTGCCCCAAAATTTCTCAAAATTTTCATAATTATCTGGCCATCCCAATGTTGAAATATAATTAGTTAACGCATCAAACCAAACATACATAACCTGATTACTATCATTTGGCACAGGAACACCCCATGGCATTTTTTCTTTCAATCTAGATATACTAAAGTCTTGAAAACCACTCTGAGCTAAAACTTTTATCTCATTAAATCTTTTTGCGGGATATACGAAAGTTGGATTATTTTCATAAAATTCTAACAATAATTCACTGAATTTACTAAATTTAAAAAAATAATTTTCTTCATTTATTAATTTTAGTTCCTTATTTGGATGATATGGACATTTTCCTTGAGTTAATTCACTATCTGTTTTTTCTAGTTCACAACCGACACAATACCTTATCTGATAATGTTTTTTATAAATAAAACCATTAGCTTCAACTCTTTTCCAAATTTCTTGAGCAGCTTCCTTGTGATTAGAGTCTGTAGTTCTTATAAAATTTGTATAACTCAAATTAAGAGTTTTCTTTAAAGAGTTAAATTTTTTAGCATATTTATCCACATATTCCTTAGGATCAATTTTATTTTCTAATGCTTTTTCGTAAATCTTTGAGCCATGTTCATCTGTTCCTGTATTGAATACAGCCTCATAACCACATTCCCTAGCAAATCTAAAACGTACATCTGCAAGAATTATTTCACTAGCGAATCCAACATGTGGATTTGCATTTACATATGGAAGTGTTGTTGTTATATAAAATACCTTTTTTTCATTCATAATAGTAACTTACCTTATAAAATTTAACTGAAATTTACTTTCTTCTCATTTTTTTTAACAAACAAAATAATAAGAATGATGATAGCTAAAACATAATATTTTAACAAAATTTATTTTTGATAGAAATATTAGATAAGTTCTTATTTACTTTAAGTATAACATTCAAATGAAAAAATAGATATTTAAATTCATTATATCTAAAAATTATCATCTAAGAACATGATCTAATTTTTTCATTGATTCTTGCGCTTTCTTATTTCTCGGATCAATTCGCAAAACATATTTATATGATTCTTTAGCCTCTTCAAACTTATGAGTTTCCATATAATAATCCCCTAACTGTTGATAAGATGTTAAATTTTTTGGGTTAGACTCAATTTGCTTAACTAAATACCTCTCTCTTTCTTCCTCTATTTCATAGTAATTATCTTCTTCTGCGACTTTATCCACACTAAAAACTATTTCATCGTCAATCTTCAACTTATTGTCTGGCAAAACTTCTGTGCCAAGTATACTATTTGATACCATATCTCTTCTCTCAATCTCTCTATTTTGAAGGTCTTTTGTCTTTCTGTATTTTCTACCCGCAGCTTTTTCAATTACTTTTGACACATCTGAAAATTTACCTTTTATTGAGGCTGAAATCTCTTCTACTCTTTTAGACTTTCTAGAGGCTTTTCGCATATTTTCCAAATCTTCCTTTACACCTGGTGTATTTTTCATCGCTCTAGCTAAAAAAGTTATTAGTAAAGCTACTATAAGTACAAGAATGACTGGTGGCACAAGCACATCTATCATATATAATGATTATTTTCAAAAAATTACTATAACGCAAATCTTTTAAATTCCTTAAATTCTATTTTTTCACCTAATTTTATCATAACCTCATTAAGAAGTTCCATTACTGTAATATCAGGATTCTTAACAAATGATTGAGTCATTAAAGCCTGTTCTTCTCTAAATTTCTTCTCTTTCCCTATTAAAATCTTCTCAATCATTTCTACTGATTTTCCTTCTTTAGATAATTGTTCTGTCCAAATTTTCTTTTCTGATTCAATTATATCACTATCTACATCTTCTGGGAATATGCAAGTAGGATTTGAAGCTGTGATATGCATCGCTACATCTGTTGCAAATACAACAAAATCCTCATTTCTAGCAACAAAATCCGTTTCACACATGACGCTAACCATAGCAGCAATTTTTTTATTTCCATGTACATATGTGCCCACGATTCCTTCTAATGCAACTCTTTCTGATTTTTTAATTGCCTTATCTCCTCCTCTTTTTCTAAGTAATTCTACAGCCTTTACTTTATCATCATTTGCTTCTTCCAATGCTTTTTTGACATCTACAATACCTGCACCAGTCTCATCACGTAACTCTTTTATTTGTTCTAATGTAGCCATATTTTTAAAACTATTCTTTTACTTTTTATTAGTTATTGTTTTTGAAACATTTGCAAAAATGTATTCAAGTGATGAAAGAGCATCATCATTTGCAAAAATCGGATAATCTACTTCTTCAGGATTTGCATTTGTATCTGCAAAACCTATTACTGGAATTCCTAATGCCTTAGCCTCTCTAACAGCAATTCTATCAGCATTTATATCAGTTATAAACACTGCACCTGGTAGAGTTATCATTTTTTCAATACCTCCCATTCTTCTTTTTAGTTTTTCTAATTCTTCTTTTTTCTTAAGTTGCTCTAACTTTGTGTATCTTGATAATTCACCTTTTTCAAAGTGTTCATTTAGTTGAGACATGTATTTAACTCTTTTTCTTATATTTTTAAAATTAGTAAGCGTTCCTCCAAGCCATCTATCTATAACGTACGGATTCTCTGTATATTCAGCAATTTGTTGTACGAATCTCTCTGCTTGCTTCTTTGTAGCAACAAAAAGAATTTTTTTTCTTGATTCTTTCACCTTTTCTATAAATAAAAGAGCTTCTTTTAAAGAACTTAATGAAACTGATAAATCCAATATATTTACGTTATTTCTTGTTGTAAAAATAAAATCTTTCATCTTTGGATGACATTTAGCCTTTGTGTGTCCGAAGTGTACACCACTTTTAAGCATTTTCTCCATAGAAAGTTCTAACTTATCATAATCATACTCTCTAAATATATTCTTTTTTTCAACTTTTACTGCTTTTTTAACTTCATTTACTTCTTTATTGTCTTTGTCTTTAACGTCTTTTGTCATATTTTTCCTTAAAATTAATATACATACTGCATTGATAAGCCCATACTTACAATGTAAGCAGGAATGGACTTTGCTAATATGTACGAGATATTAGTATTATTATATTACAGTATTATTTACTCTAAGTCAACTATTATACCTGTGATATCCATTATCAATAAAAATATCCCTTCTCTAAATTTTCTAGATACAATACTTCTATCAAATACCTACTATAACATTATTAGCAAGTCCCTAAAACCTACCACATCAAATTATCTAAAATAACACCACAAGCTACATTGATACATCATCTGAAATGACATCAAAGTGTGCTAAGGTATTTAATTAATATAAACCTATGAATATTGAGACTAAAAAACAATATTTGGAAACATTAAGAGAAAGATATTTTAAAGCTAATAAAAAGGGTAAAAGTTTGATATTGAATGAGTATTGTAAAAATACAGGAGGAAGACAGAAAATATGTAATTAAGAAGTTTAATTACAAGGTTAAACTAAAAGATAAAAAAGATTACCAAAAAAGAAAAAATAAATATGATGGTAAAGTAATAGTAAAGTTAGTAGAATTATGGGAAATATTTGATTATCC
>CAMZLB010000003.1 GCA_947311515.1 Candidatus Moraniibacteriota bacterium
ATCAAAAGGAAGGAAGAAGGAAAGGAGGGAAAAGTTATCCATATATATAAAAAATACTGAATCTATATCAGTATTTTTTGTGTTTTAACTTTATTTAATTTGTCTGTGCATAGAATGCTGGAACTTCATCTGTAAATTCGAAGTTATGATATTTGTTTAATATCTTATCCTTGTCAGCTATTCCTCTTGTATAAAGTTGCATTCCTGTTCTTGTGTTGTATAGTCTGTATATTGGAGTATTTCCATCATCTATTAGAGATGCGTAAAATGCTGGTGCTCCATCTGTAAATTCAAAGTCATGATATTTGTTTAGTATTTTATCTCTATCAGATACTCCTCTTGTGTATAGTTGAGCTCCAGTTCTTTTATTATATAGACGGTATATTGGAGTTGTACCATCATCTATTAGAGAGGCGTAAAATGCTGGTGCTCCATCTGTAAATTCGAAGTCATCCCATTTAGTAAGAATTTTATCTCTATCAGCTTCTCCTCTAGTGTACAAATGTACTCCAGTTTTTTTGTTATACAGCCTAAAGATTGGTGTTTCTGTAGATATACCACTTCCGCCCAACAGTCCTGTCACCAAAGCCTGAATTTTTATCAAAGTATCAACTTCATTCTCTGTAACCGCATCGACTTCTGCATTTACCCTATTCAAATTATCCGCGTTAACTCCTATAACACCAACATTTACATAATCCTCAACTGTTGGCGCTGGATTTGAAGAATTTTCCGCATAAGCCTTGATTTTTTCAAGTGCACTTTGAATACTATTTACAGCATCAACCATTGCTTGCACTTCTGCTTGTGTTGCTGGAGATGAGAATGAACTTGGATTTGCATCAATATAATCTTGGTAAGCAGTTTCGTTTCCACTTATAACATTACTCAATACTGGTAAAATATCATTTAGCTGACTAATTGTTACAACTGAATTTACTACATCTGGATCATCTGCCTCATTTCCGATTTGGGATAATATTGCATCTGATAGAGTTGTTTCATTGACATCTATAACTGTTACTGTAAATCTCTGTATATCACTTAAAGCTCCGTCTGAAGCTTTCACTGTAACAAGATAAGTATTATTTGTATCTGCATCAGTTGGATTCTCAAAGTCTGGCGCAGTAATAAATGTTAATTCTCCATTACTTGAATCAACTTGAAATAGTGCTGCATCAGTTCCTCCTGTAATAGAATAAGTCACTGTACCGTCTGGATCAGTTGCGGTTACAGTTGTAACTGCTGTTGTGTTTTCATCTCTATCAAAAGAAACATTCATTAAACCAGCAAAAGAAGTAATAACTGGAGCATCACTTACAGCTGTAATCGTAATAGCCGAATTAACTTGAGAAGAATTAAGTGTTCCGTCATTAATTTCCCAATTGATTTGTCTAGAAGTAGTATTAGGATTATCTGATATATTCTCATAAGTTACTGATTCTAAAACTGTTTTATAATTATTTTTTGTATCATTACCTATTAAAGTTAATACTCCGTTATTGCTATCCCAAAATTTGCTAATAAAAGTTCCAAAATTAGTAGCATCCAAGATGTCTTCACCGGATTTATAATTTAATATAAATATCTGTGCTGACTGCATATTTACATCATCAACGTCTGTTACATCAATAGAAGAGTCAATAACAACAGCTCCAGCATTTTCAGTATAAGATAAATTTGCTCCTATCCCAGACAATTCTGGTTTGTCATTTACCGCTATCACGTTAATTGTAGAACTAACTGGGGAAGAACTAAATGCTCCATCATTTACTGTCCAATTAATTGTTCTATCAGTTGTATCTGGGTCTTCTGAACTATTATAATAAGTAATTGATCCTAAAGCTGTTTCATAATTAGCCAATGTATCTACCCCCGTTAATGCTAAGGTACAAGTGCCCGCTGTCCAAGAACCTGTAATATTTGCTATATCAGTAAATTCCAAAACATCTTCAGAACTTTGACAATTTTGAATCAACACTGTGGCGGAAGATATATTATCAATAGGGTCATTGCCACTATTATCAGGATCACTGAGGGCAGGATTAATATCTAGTACTGTATGCACTCCTCCCTCGGTATATGTTACTATTCCTCCATCAACACCAGAAAGAACCGGTGCATTGTCGTTTTCATTTGTAACTGTAGCTGAAATATCTGTATCAGAAAAATTACCAGCTAAATCTGTTGTTCTAATTGTAACGATATAAGTATTATCGCCAGGTTGCCCACCTTGATCTGTTGGATTTTCATAGTCCGGAGCATTACCAAAATTTAAGACACCTCCACTTGTTATGGAAAATTTAGTGCTATCAGCACCACCAACCTTAGAAAATGTAACGTTGCTCTCATTTGACATAAAAGACCCATCTCCAACTAAAGTTGTATTTTCTTCTGTATTTTGTGATGTTGAGCTTTGAATGATTGGTGCTGTTGTATCAACAGTGATTGTTAAAGCAGTTGAAGCAATTCCTGTATTACCAGCAACATCTGTTGTCTTAGCAGTAATATTATGACTACCTTCTGCTAAAGAAATATCTTTAGTCCAATCACCAGTTCCATTAGCACTTGTCCAACTTAGAGATGTTGCACCATCAAATAAATCAACTCTCATATTAGCTTCTGCTGATCCAGTAATAGTTAAGGCGCTTGTATTTTGAGTGATATTATCTGAATTTGATGAACCTGTATCATCAGCTACATTTAGATCTAAACCTGTTGGCGCTCCTGGCGCTGTTATGTCAACTGTAATTACTAATACATTACTTTGACTTGTCTCACTTGTACCAGCAACATCATCTGCAGCAGTAGCTGCAATTAGGCGATTACCTTCATCTAAGTTAGTACTTGGAGATAAAGTAATACTTCCACTAGAACATGTTCCATGTGTATCTTTGCTTCCATCAACATATAAAAATACTACATCTGAACCTGTACAGGAAATATCAAAATTCGGTGTCTGATTTTTAGTAATATTATCCGTGTTACTAGCCCCTGTATCTGTCCCAGCTGTCATATCTGGAACTCCTGGTTGAGTTGCTGCAAAAGTCATCCCCGCCATTGCAAAAAATGCAATGAAGGTAATTGCAAATATTTGCAACATTTTGTTTTTAATAATTTTTGTCATAATGTTTTTTTATCAATAATTAATCGTGCCTAAAAATATTTTAACACTTTATTTTTTGTACCGCATACTTTTTATTTTATATCTTATTATTTATTATACCATTTTTTTTGTGTTTTAATTTTATTTAATTTGTCTGTGCATAGAATGCTGGTGAGCTATCTGTAAATTCGAAGTCATGATATTTATTTAATATCTTATCCCTGTCAGCTATTCCTCTTGTATAAAGTTGCATTCCAGTTCTTGTGTTATATAGACGGTATATTGGAGTTGTTCCATCATCTGTTAGAGATGCATAGAATGCTGGTACTCCATCTGTAAATTCAAAGTCATTCCACTTAGTAAGAATTTTATCTCTATCCACTTCTCCTTTTGTGTATAGTTGAGCTCCTGTTTTTTTG
>CAMZLB010000004.1 GCA_947311515.1 Candidatus Moraniibacteriota bacterium
CGCAGAGTTGAAGATATTGTAATGCATGATCCAAAAGATCCGGGGAAATGTAACTGGAGTACCAAAGATAAAAATAAAACAACATTTTCTGAAATTCGAAACGGTGATGATTTAGCGTCTTACAATATAGCTAGACTAGGATTTGACTTGATTATTAATAATAAAAAAAATGAAAAAGGAAAATAGAGTATTGATAAGTGTTGGTGAACTTTGGCTTAAGGGAAAAAATAAGAAGGATTTTATCTCTAGGCTTTTGAATAATATAAGGACTACTTTTGCTAAGTATGACATGGAAATAATTAGTTTGAAACATGAACAGGGAAAAATTGATTTGAAGTGTTATGTTAAAAAAGAAAAATTAATAGGTATACTTTTAAAGATGGTCGGAATCTCTAGATTTAAGTTTGTAGAAGTAATTGAGAGAGATATGATTCTTTTGGAAAATCTTGTTGAGAAAATTTTTGAAAAATGGGTACAGGATGGCATAAAAACTATAAAATTTGAAACTAGTCGTAGGGATAAAAAATATGAATTCACATCTCCAGAGATAAATGCAAAGCTTGGTAGTATAGCAAATAGTAAGGGACTTAAATGTGATTATGTAAATGGAAGTAGGAGCTTAAGTTTGCAAGTTCATGAAGAAAATTTTTTTGTATCAAATAAAACTTATAAGGGCATGGGAGGATTACCTGTGGGAAGTTCTGGAAGAGGGATTACACTCCTCTCAGGAGGTCTAGACTCTCCCGTTGCTTCGGTCCGCATGATGAGTCGAGGTGTTCGTATGGATTTCATTCATTTTCACACATTTCCTACAAATAATCATGTGATGAAAAGTAAAATTCCAGAAATAATTAAGTGTATTGGCAAATTTGCATCTCATCAAATTAAGCTATATGCGGTACCTTATTCATTTTTTGATTTAGCAGCTCAAGAATATGTTCCAAATAGAATGCAAGTTATAATGTTTAAAAATTTTATGCATCAATTTACGGCATATGTTGTAAAGAGGGAAAAATATAATCTAGCTGTAAATGGAGATTCTTTGGCTCAAGTAGCATCACAAACACCAGAGAATATGCTAGCCGCAATGCAAAATGTAGATATGTTATTGCTCAGACCGCTAGTTGGTATGAATAAAGAAGAAATAATTGATTTTTCTAGAGAATATGACTTATATGAAAAAAGTTCAGAACCGTATAAAGATTGCTGTTCTCTAGTAGCTAAAAATCCATTAACTAGAGTAAATCTAGATAAGTTTATAAAGGTTCATGATAATTTCCCCATGCAAGACATTATAGAAAAAACTTATGAAAAAATGGAAGTTTTTAAAATTTAAATTTATTTTTAGATATAAGTTTTAAATTTTTCATCAGATAAAATTTCATTGAATAGTTTTGGTAATTGCTCCAATTCTTCTGAGGTAAATCTACCTAATACATAGTCAGCTCCTGATTGATTTTTTTTATGCACTTCACTTCTATTATCTATTCCAATTCTTACTCTCACAAAATCCTTAGTTCCTATGTGATTTATAATGCTCAAAATTCCATTATGTCCTGAGGCATTTTTATTTTTAGATATTTTATATTTATTAAATTCAATATCTAAATCATCATGAATAACTATAAGCTTCTCAGGTTTAGTTTTGTAAAAGTTTATAGTAGTTATTACGGATAATCCAGAGTTATTCATAAAATTAATAGGCTTTGTAAATATGTATTTTTGTGAACTTGAGTAATTTACACTTAAAGCAGAAGATAATTTTTTGGAAATTTTAAAGGGTTCTATACAATCATTTTGTGCAATGTAATCAAGAAACATAAAACCAATATTATGTCTAGTTAACGCATAAGATTTTCCTGGATTACCTAAGCCTGTTATTATGGTTACTTCCATGTTAGTCTTCTTTACTTTTTAAAAAGTCATCAAATTCTTTTTTCGTTAGACTCTTATGATCATAGGATTCTGAAATGTCTTTACCTAAAACTATTATAAAATCGTGATTTCTTAAGTCATTAGTGAGTTCTGTTTCATTTTGTAAATTAACTGGCAAATCAGTTTTTAGTTCTGCATTTAATTGTACGATTAATTCATCTAATGAAGTTAGATATTTTCCGCCATTTTTATCTAATATTATTGTAGAGTCAGGTTCTTCTAGATGTTTCTTAGCTTTGATAATATTTATATTAGAAAATCCTCTACCGTTTAAATGTTTTGTTAGATTATTCGTAACTAAAGAATTATTAAAGTTTATTATAAGGACGGACGGATTTTCTATAGAAATTTGAGTTTTCCTTTCTTTTATTTTATCAATTGAAAAAATATTTCTTGAAACTTCCTGTATTTCATCCCATCTACCACTACGAGGGATAAGTCCGGGTAAGTTTCCTATTCTTGTGCTTATGAGTAGGCTGTCTATTTTCCATGCATCTACTACAAAAGTTGTTACATTATGCGTATCTAAATTGTTTACAAGAGATATAAAAGATGTTATTTCATTTGGTTTTATATTCATGGTAATATGGTTTCCGATAGCTTTCATTAATTCATTTATCTTAAAGGGATTTGCTATAGTTCCAAGTGTGAAGGCTTTGTTTCTAGCAGCTCTTAGTACTTGTTGTTGTCGTCTAGCTCGTCCAAAATCACTATCTGGATCTTCGTGGCGAGTTCTCGCGTATTTAAGTGCAGTAGCACCGTCTAGATGTTGTAAGCCTTTATCGATTTTGAATGTTTCATAGCTGTAAGCTGGTCCAGGATACTTAGTGTCATTTATATTGCGAGGGATATCGATATTTATTCCACCTAATGCATCAATGACATCTATAAATCCCTCAAAATCTAATACTATATGATAATTAATTTGTTGTCCTGTTATTTCGGATACGATTTTTTTGATATATTTACTACCAACGCCCTGTTTGATACCACGAGAATATAGGCTATTAATTTTTACGTATGATTCACCATATGAGACAAGTAAATCTCTAGGAAGTGATAGAAGTGAGACAACATGTTCTTTTGTATCAATACTTGCTAGCATTATAGTATCTGTAAGTGTTGAGCCTGGTTTTTCTGTACCTGCTATGCCTAGTAGTAATATATTTATACGACCAGTAGAGTATCCGGATAAAGTAGACTCATCACCACTTTTTGCAAGTTGTGATAATGTAGAAAGAAATGAATTGTTGGTAGTTTGTTTGGAATATTTCGTCCCTTCTTCTTCTGATGTAGAAGTTATTTTAGTTGTTACTGTAGCAGTTTTTAGTACAAGAAATGCAATAAGTATTATAATGCTTATTATGAATATTATAATAGCCACTATAAAAAAAGATTTTGACTTATCTCTCTTTTGTTTTTTTGGGATTGAGGTAGTTTTTGTATATCCAGCTTTTTCGGTTCTTAAATATGTGTAATTTGGTTTTTTTTCAACATTAAAATTTCGCTCAATAGGTTTCTTTTGTGGTCTCCTGACTCTTAGTTTAGGAGTAGGTTTTTGGAAATAATTTGAGTGAATTGACTGTTTTTTAATTTTTCTTTTTGAAATACTATCCATGATTATTATTTTAACATAATAGATGAGGTCTGTCTAAAATTTTCTGTTTCATTAAATTCGTCTCTAAATTTCCTTTAAAATCTTATTTAGAGACAAGTTCATTTAAAATATCTCAATATTTTCTCTTAATTTTCATTATTTTTTTGTCAAAAATTAAAAAGTTTTAGTAATAAGATATTAGATAAGTTTTTTATCTTTATTTAGTGAGAGACTACAAAACTTTATAAATTAACTCTAAATTTAAAATCTGTATTGGAATAAGTTGGTTATATTTAATAATTATTCCCTTTTTGTGACTTCGTCTAAAATACAATGAATCCCGTTCTGTTTTATACGCTCTGTTGTAGAGATTTTCATATTATGGTTTCATGGTATAATTTAAATCAAGAAGAGTTTGTAAAACTAACTTATTAATAAAAATTAACAAAATAAAGTTAAAATTGTATTTTATAAAAAAGAATAAAAAGCTAATTCTTGGAGTTTTTTAGAGCTTTCTTAAAGAATGAGTTTATCGTACAAAATTTAACACTTAATAAGTCTAATGTATGTATTTAAATAAAGCATTAAACGTGTTATTATAAGTTATAAGTATTAATAATTATTTATGAATAGAGGAACCAAGAGAATTGTGATAGTAACTATATTTATGATGTTTTTTGTAGTGATTTCAGTACTTGGATGGATTCTCTCTATTAAAAAACCTAGTTGTTTTGATGGTAAAAAAAATGGAAATGAGGCTGGAATTGATTGTGGAGGGGATTGTACTCCATGTAAGGCAAAGATAAAAGCTAAGGATTTGATAATAATTGATAAAAGTATAGTTTATGGTGGAGTTGATAAATATGATGCTGTAGTAAAAATTAGAAACCCAAATACTCTATATGGTGCTTCAGTTGTTAGATATACGATTTCATTGTTTGCTGCAAGTGGAGACAAGATATCACAAAAAACTGGAGAAGTATTTATTCTACCTGCTCAGGAAAGATATTTATTGGAAACTAATATAGAATCAGACATTGTACCAAAAGATTTAAGTATTACAATTGATTATGTGAATTGGGTGAATTTTGTAAATTATGATGATCCAGATTTTTTAGTTCAAAATATTAAATATAACAAGGTTACTAATGGAACTAATTATGCTGAGGCTTTTGCATTAATTAGAAATAATAGTGATTTTGATTTTAAAGAAGTTAGAGTTTATGTGGTACTAAAGGATGAAGAAAATTTTCCTATAGCAGTAAATGCTACAAGCATGAGTAATTTTCAAGCAAGGGATGAAAGGGATTTTTTGCTAACTTGGCCTTATCGATTTCCAGGTACTATGAGTAATATCGATATTGAGGTTTATGCAAATGTATTTGATTCACAAAACTTCACTCAACAATACTTACCAGTTGGAGAATATGAAAGAAAAGAAGATAGATAAATATGGAGATTTTTCAAAAATTATCACGGTTTGATGTAATTACATTTATTGTGTATGTGCTTTTATCGCTTATGGGATTAGTGGCACTCTACAGTATGTTTTCTGATAAAGAAATTATGTTAACTTTCTTAAGCAAGCAAATTATATTTATTGTAATTGGAATTGTGTTGGCAATTTTATTAGGAAGAATAAATTATAATATTCTAATATCATATGCAACACCTCTCTATATTATTGTGATTATGCTTTTGGTGGGAGTACTTATTTTTGGTGAGGTTACAAGAGGTACTACGGGCTGGTTAAATATTTTGGGTGTGAATTTACAAGTTGTGGAAATCGTAAAAATTGTAATGATAATATTTTTAGCAAGTTTAATTTCTACTAAAAGAGCTCTTTTAGGTGAAATGACAACTATAATAACTTCATTTATCTCAGTTATAATTGTTGTTGGATTTGTACTTAAACAGCCTGATACTGGTTCTGCATTGATAATACTATTGATTTGGCTTGGTATGATAGTTGTGTCAGGAATACGTAAAAAATATATAGTTAGTTTTGTGGTTATTGGACTTGTTTTTATTTCTGCTACTTGGTTTCTACTTGCGCCGTATCAAAAATCTAGAATAACAAATTTTTTGTATCCTGAAAATGACCCTCAAAATACTGGATACAATGTCATTCAATCAATTGTTGCAGTTGGAAATGGAGGGATGTTTGGTCAGGGAATTGGTTCTGGTACTCAATCACAACTTAACTTTTTACCAGAAAAGCATACTGATTTTATATTTGCATCTTTTACTGAATCTATGGGATTTATGGGTGCCTTTTCAATTCTTGCATTATTTTTTATTTTATTTACTAGAATGAGAAGGATTGCGTTACTTGCTAAAAATGAGTTTGGGTATTTTTTGATAGTGGGTTTTGCTATTTTGTATTTTGTCCATATGTTTATAAATATAGGTATGAATATAGGAGTTATGCCAGTCACTGGAATTCCACTTCCTTTTGTAAGCTATGGAGGAAGTGCTATGATTTCTATGTCTATTGGAGTTGGAATAATACTGTCAGTTTATAGATTTAGAGATGTGACAAAAGACGGATTTGTCAGCGAATCATATTAGTTATTCTTTGTTAATTTGCTATAAAATATAATTTGGTGAGGGCATTTTAGAAATAAATTTACTTTTAATTAAAAAAGTTATTCTATAAAAATAGAAAATTTTTATAGATAAAGTGAAGATTTGCTATGTGTCCCAAAGAGAGCACAGAAGAATAATTGGATAATTAAGTAAAGAAATACAGAAAATAAGAAAAGTAAAAACAGAAAAAAAGAAAAGAAGAATTGATGCTTAGAAGTTGTGCAATGTAGCTAAACTTTACTTTTGTGTAAATTTAAAATTTTCACAAGAAAACAAGATATTGGACAGGTTTTAAGAATGTGAGATTTCAGAAAGGCTTTGAGAAAAATAAACTTAAATAGCTATGTAAATTACTGTTGCTAATAGGTGATAAATAAGATATAGTTAAAGAAACTGATAAGTAAAATTGAACCATTCTTATGAAGATACTAATGATTGCTCCTACTCCTTTTTTCTCTCATAGAGGGACTCATATTCGTATTTTTGAAGAGGCGAGAGCATTGGAAGAGTTGGGTCATGAAATAACTATTGTAACATACCATAATGGAGATGATGTAAATAAATATGTTCAGACAGATATAGATGTACGTAGGATAAATAGATGGCTTTTTTGGTATAAAAAAACAGAGGCTGGAGCTGATTGGCAAAAAGTTATTTTAAATATTTTTCTAATAAGAAAAGTATTTTACTTAACTAGAATAAAAAAGCCTGATATACTACACTGTCATTTACATGAAGGAGTCATTATAGGATGGCTTATAAAAATCTTATTTTTTTGGAGAAAAATTCCAACAGTATCTGATTTTCATGGAAGTTTAGTAGGGGAAATGCGTTCTCACGGGTATTTAGGTATCCCTCCACTTGGTACTATATTTAGATTTTTGGAGAATTTTATAAATGGATTAGGTAGTGTTGCAGTGGTTAGTAGTGCTGAAAATATAAATATTGTAAAAAACGCTAGAAAAGATAATAGAGCGTATCATATACATGATGGCGTAAGTACTTTAATCTATGATAAGCTTATCAATAAAAAAACAGAATTACGCAAAAAATACAATATTCCAAATGATAAAATTGTAGTGGTTTACACTGGAGCACTTATAA
This sequence comes from Candidatus Moraniibacteriota bacterium, assembly GCA_947311515.1. Classification (GTDB taxonomy): domain Bacteria; phylum Patescibacteriota; class Minisyncoccia; order Moranbacterales; genus JALWEZ01. The sequence goes on from CAMZLB010000004.1 coordinate 7,226, forward strand.
AGAATAAGGGAATTGATGAATTATTGAAAGCTATTGAAATTGTGGATAATAAATCTATTTTTTTTGTTATCGGAGGTCACCCTTCAAATTGGGTTTCTGATTATGTCAAATATAATAAGTTGAGTGACAAAGTTAGTGTTATTGCACCTCTTAATTATTTCTCCCTTCCCGAGGTTAATAGTTTGTCTGATATAGCCGTGGATCCAAAATCTGACTTAGGAGACATAAGGCAGGCCAGTGGAAAAGTATTACAGTATATGGCAGCTAGTTTACCTATAATATGTTCCAATAGGCCGACTAATAAAAATTATCTAGGTGATGCTGGGGAATACGTCTCTGAAATAAGTCCTGATAATTTAGCTAATTCAATAAAGTTATTAGCAAAAAATGAAAGAGAAAGAAAAGAAAAAGGTATTATGTCTAGAAAAAGAGTTTCTGAATTTGGTTGGAATATTATTGGGGATAGGTTGGAAGGGGTGTATAAGTCAGTAATTAAATAATTTATTTTTATAATGGAGGTTTTAAAGAAAATTTTAGTTACACTTAAAAAGTCTATAATATTAATTATAGTAGTAATTATAGATTTGGTGATAATGGGAGTTATAGCATTTTTTATTGTATTTATTTATGCATACAAACACTCACCAAATGCAGATGTTTTGGTACAAAGAAAAATACCAGAGACAACTGTTATATACGATAAGTCTGGAGATCACATCTTATACAAAATTTACGGTGAAGAGAATAGGCGTGTTATTAGTCATGAAAATATTCCAGATCACTTAAGGAAAGCAACGGTTGTTATTGAGGATGAAAGATTTTATAGTCACAGAGGTGTAGATTTGAAGGGAATTGTAAGGGCTTTGTATATTAACTTAAAAAGTTCTAGTAAGTTGCAAGGTGCAAGTACTATAACGCAACAATTAGTTAAAAATGCTTTTTTTAGTAGAGAAAAAACAATTGTTAGAAAATTCAAAGAAATAGTTATGGCGATTAAAGTGGAAAGACACTACACTAAAGAACAGATTCTTGATTTTTATTTGAATGAAGTGCCATATGGTTCTAATGCATATGGAGTTCAAACAGCTTCTAAAATATTTTTTGGAAAAGATGCTAAGGATATAACTCTTGGAGAGGCTTCATTATTGGCAGCACTCCCAAAAGCTACTTCATATTATTCTCCATACGGTTCGCATGTTGATAAGCTAAGACTTAGACAAGAGATGATTCTCAATATGCTGCGTAAAAGCGGTATGTATAGCAGTCAAGATATAAAGGACGCAAAGGAAGAGGATGTTCTCAAAAATGTGATTAAACCAATATTTGAAGAAATAGATGCGCCTCATTTCGTATTTTATGTAATAGAGGAGTTAGAAAAAAAATATTCAAAGGATGAATTAAATGCTGGAGGATTTCATGTGTATACAACACTTGATTATGGAATGCAAAAAAGAGCAGAAGAAATAGTTAGAGAATATTCAAAAAAGTTACCATCATATGGAGCTTCAAATGCTTCCCTTGTTGCAATTAATCCAAAAACTGGCGGAGTGTCTGCTATGGTTGGTAGTATAGATTATTTTAATACCGAAATTGATGGAAATGTTAATGTTTCTCTTATGCTTAGACAGCCAGGCTCTTCATTTAAGCCTATTGTCTATGCAGCAGCTTTTGAAAAAGGCTATCAACCAGAAACTCTATTATATGATGTTGAGACAAATTTTGGAAAAGATGGAAGTGGTAGGGAATATAGACCTAAAAACTTTGATTATAGTAATCATGGAATAGTTTCTATGCGTAAAGCTATTGCAGGATCATTAAACACTCCAGCAGTAAAAACTATGTATTTAGTAGGAAAAGATGATACTATTGATTTTGCTGAAAAACTAGGCATAACAACACTTAAGGATAGAAATAGATTTGGGTTGTCATTGGTTCTTGGTAGTGGAGAAGTTAAGCTTCTTGAAGAGGTGGGAGCTTTTGCTGTATTTGCAAATGACGGTGTAAGATTTCCTATTAAAGGAATCTCACGAGTGATAGGACCAGATGGAGAAAAAAAAGATTTTTCTTATGAACAAATAGGTAGGGTTATTACAGAGGAAGTTGCGAGAAAAATAAATAGTGTTTTATCGGATAATGAGGCTAGAAGTTATGTTTTTGGTCGCTCTAATCCACTAGTTATCGCTGGTCGAAAAGTTGCAGCAAAAACAGGAACAACACAACAATATAAAGATGCACTAACTCTTGGCTATACACCTTCACTTGCAGTTGGTGTGTGGGTAGGTAATAATGATGGAAAATTAATGAATTATGGGAGTCTTGGATCCAAAGTGGCAGCACCTCTTTGGAATAAGTTTATGTCAGAGGAATTAGAAGGAAAGGAAGTGGAGGAATTTCCTGAATACATAAAGGTTAAAAGTAATAAATGGATGATTACAGGGAATAATCCAATTAAATCTGGAGAAAAAATATTTTATAATATAAACTCAGGAAAAAGGATAAGTGAGAAAAAGGCAAGTAAGAAAAAAGCAGGTGATGTGCGTATTAAATATAAGAATAAACCTCACACACTTCTTTATTATGTAAATAAAGATAATCCACTAGATGAAAGTCTTGAGTCAGACCATAAAGATGAAATGCTTTGGAGATGGGAGAAAGCTATTGGTAATGATGATTTGGAATGATGTGTGAGAACATCTAGTATTTTACACTTTCAAATTATTATAAAATATACTTGTTAGAGCTAAACAATGGGATAATATTTAAAATAAGGTCTTCTTTAGTAAATCTAGAGATAAAGTTAACTCCATTACAAATAAAAAGCTTGTATGATGACTATGTGTACAAAGTACATAAGAAAACGTAATTTAATAAAAAAACACATAGCAAAACCTGTAGTTAATAAAATATTACACATAGGAAGAAAAAAGATTTTAGTAGTTATGATAGTACAAATACAATATATTGTTATTTAAAATATGGATTTAGAAAATTGGATAAAATAGAAACCAGGAGTTTTAAAAACGTCCTTGGAAATAGAAAGAATAAAAGAGTTATCGGAACTTTATTAAAACCTATCTAAAATTTTATAATTGATAAAAATAAATAAATTTTAAATAAGTTTTTGGAAATGTAACATAATAAAGCTTAAGGAGAGAGTGCAAAACTAATTTGTTAGTAAAAATTAACAAAGTAGATTTAAAATATATTTCCTAAAGCCTTTTTTGTAAGTTTTATTTTGAGAAAAATAACAAAAATAATAATTTTTAGAGTTTTGCAGATACTCTTTAAGTTTAAAATAGAAAGTATAAATAAGATTTGTATATTATTATAATACAATTGAACCTCACAAAGGAATATATTAGAATGCTCCAATAGAATAAGTTAGTTATCTTTATTTTGAAGAAATGTAAATAACGCGATGAATTTTAACATATTACGTGGTTCGATACAAAAGTATATATTCTCAACTATAAGAAATTCAAAAAAACAGTTTAGTATATAAATAGTAATTGTTGAAGAATATCTAGATAATAGTATTCACATTAACAAATAAGTAAAATATCCAAATTCTAAAGAATTTTCTAATAAATTACAAAAAGAAATTTATTAATTTATTAGTAATAGCTTCACAGAAATCAAATTACGAATCATCAAATAACCATGCATAAAGAAACTTTTAATTTTCAAAACATAATCAAAATACTAAAACTTCATAAATTAACAAATTCTCTAAGTACAACATTTCTATTGATAGTTGAAATGCTACATTCAACCTTTTATTGCAATACACCCATAAATAGCAATTTCAGTTTTTTCATAAAATACTTCGACAGATGTTTTCCAATTTAGTCTTTTACGTGGTCTAGCATCAATCAAATATTCAGCTTTCAATAATTCCTCATCTGTCGAAGTATTTTATGAAAAAACTGAAATTGCTATTTATGGGTGTATTGCAATAAAAGGTTGAATGTAGCATTTCAACTATCAATAGAA
>CAMZLB010000005.1 GCA_947311515.1 Candidatus Moraniibacteriota bacterium
ATTGAAGATAGATTTAAAAGCGTTGGGTGATGAACACCCAAATGTTGCGACTCGTTACAACAACCTCGGCTCGGCGTGGTATTCCAAAGGCGAATACGACAAAGCGATTGAGTATTATAAAAAAGCGTTGGAGATATTACGAAAAGTCTACCCAAACGGGCATCCACATGTTGATACTGTGGAAAAACACTTGGAGATGGCGAGACAAAAGAAAGGTATAGACTTATAGTAAATAAAGATAATGAAAAATTATTCAAAGAATATGTAGATGAGATTAAATTGATGTTACCACGGAATAAAGATATTCAAAAATTTTTATTTGGAGCATCTAAAAATATTGCCGCTGCACTTATTTTTAAAACAATAGGAATAGACAATTTATTTTATGGTGCACTAATAGGATCTGCTGGTGATATATTTTACGATAAATTCAAAAAGAATTTAGAGCAGGTGAATTTCAATCAGCTAATTAGTTACTCAGACTTTCTAAAAAGTGATGGTACTCAAATTATTATGTAATACTAGTGAAAGATGATTGTATAGCAAAGAATTTTTTATTTTTTGTTGTGATAAAAAGTTATTTAATTTAATACAAATATATGATAAAAGTTATTTATAGAGATATTAATGGTAAAAAGGGAAAGGTTGATGCGGATAAATTATTTTTTCGCCCGTCTGTTTATGGTGTTCTGATTGAAGAGGGTAAAATATTGTTAGTGCCCCAGTGGGATGGGTATGACTTTCCTGGTGGTGGAATGGAGGTAGGAGAGACGATTGAAGAGGCATTACAGAGAGAATTTTGGGAGGAAACAGGATTGAGAGTTGAAATTGGAGAAATTATTACCTGTGAATCAAACTTTTTTAAATTGCCTTATGGTGAGAGCAAAAAACAATATTGTAATTCAATTACGATGTATTATACATGCAAAAGAATCGGTGGGGAATTGTCAACGGATAATTTTGATAAGTATGAAAAAGAATATGCTAAAATGGCAGAGTGGATTGATTTAAATGATGTTAATAAATTAAAATTTTATACTTCTGTTGATAATTTGGAAATAATTAAAAAAGGAAGAGAATTAAATTAAAATAGATGCAAAATATTAACCCCTTTATAAAAGAAGGGATACTTGGTGAAAAATTTTCAAGATATATTAAGTGGAAGTTATTTAGAAGTAGTATTAAATATAAGTTATTAAGAAATGGTAGTAATTTGCATATTTAATGATTAAATTTAGATAAATTTTGTAATTATTTATTACAAAAGATTTTGGTTTTTATAAAATTCCATCCCTTTTCTACAGTTTTATCAAAACTTACTTTAGGTTTACAGCTCAATTCCTTTCTAATTTTCGAAGAGTCAAAATATCGTGTTTAAGCTGAACTTTATTGATGAAGGAGATAAAAAAGTTTTTTTACCAAATATAAAAAGAACATTTTCTGTTATAGTTAATCCAACTTCGTAAGAGAGGAGAATTCATTTTGAAAAGCAATTTTTTATTTTTTTAGAATTAAGTATAATAGCTATCCTATTAAACATATCAATGCAAGGAATAAATTCTTCTGCAACAATATAATTTTCTTCTTTTTTACTGTTTTTCATGATTAATAGATATGCATCAATAGTATCTTCAATAGAAACAACAGCGTTACCTCCTGGAGGTGAAAATTTCATTTCCTGTTCTTTTATTTTTTTATAACTTTTCCAATGTATATTTTTATATTTTTTAAAGTCAAAGGTAGATTTTTCATTGAGCGGAAATTTTTTATTTTCTGGAATTCCAATGACTGCTGTTGATGCAGTTACAACTACTTTTTTAACATTTAGCTTTTTTTGCTATTTCAAGTATATTTTTAATTCCATTAACATGTGTTGTAAACATATAGTTATTATATAACTTATTATATGAAACAACTCCTGCTACTTGAAAAATAAAATCATAGCCATCCATTGCTTTAAGAACATCTGTTTTATTTCTAAATCTCTCTTTATCTATATTTTTTGTAGAGGAGGAAGCTTTAATTATTATAGAATCTATAATAGTAGCTTCTTTATGAATATAACCTTTTTCTTTAAATATTTTATTTACTTTTTTGAGTAAATTGATAAAAGCTTGTAAAACTGTCTCCTGAACTATAGTAATAAATTCAGCGGTATATACTTATATTAACTTTTCTGTTTGTATATCATTTTCTCGCTAAAAATAAAAAGTTCATGCTTTGCATTTTCTATAATTTGTTCCATATTGTCAACTTTCTCTTCGTCTCTGATTTTTAATAAAGATTCATGCAGTATAATTAGTTTTGGTAATAGATTATTATAAAATTCATTTTGCATTTCATTTCCAAAGTATAATTTAATATAAATTGGATTTAATAAATTTTCTTTATTCCATAATTTAACTGTGTACATGTAATTTTCCCACGATCGTATTAGTACAGTTTGATTTTCTTTTGCTAGGTTATTATTGTAATAATTTTCAGCTTGGTAAATTTTACTTTGACCTAATTTAACAAAGTTTTTAATAAAATTTGTCTGTTGATTTATTAATTCTTGTTGTATGATTTCACTTCTATTAATTTTTTGAAGTCTATTATTAATGTAATAATGACCGACGGATAAAGTTATTATGAGTAAAGTAAAATTTGAAATAAAATGATATACATTCTCTTTCGTTGGTAAGTATTTCTTTATGTTCATAATATAATATTGAAAAATAATTATTTACAATAATAAAAAACTATTTATAATTTATAAGCTTTTAATATACTTTTTGCATCTGCATCAGTACCTAAAGATATTCTTTCCATAAACTCACTATTTGAATTTATAGTCATATTGATGATGCTGTAAGTTAATCTGTTTTGTTAGTGTAAAATGTAATTTGAATTATACTTAACGTTTATTATATATGATATTTTGTGGAATGCAATGGAGCAAAGCCTAAGTTCAACAATTACTTGCAACACTCTAAATAAATATTAAACTAATTAAATAATAATTAGAAAATATTTATGAGTAAAAAAAGAAAAAAACCATGATTGAGCATAGGAGATGTTTGCAAAACTACAAAAATACTCTTTTTGATATTTTTCTTGAAATACAACTTACAAAAAACTCTATAAATGAAAGCTTTTGGAAATATATTTTATAATTATTTTATCAATTTTTGCCAATAAGTTAGTTTTGTGGTTTTTTCTTGGTTTAGTATTGAGGCAAGTTGTTTAGTTGAGGTTATTTAGGGATAAGTTTAATTATCTAAAGCTATTTTAAAAGTTCTTTTAGAGTAATTTCAATTTCGTCAATTCCTTTTTTACCACCACAAGATTCATTTTGAACCTTGCCTTTTTTATCAAGAATTATCCAAGAAGGAATATAACCACATTCTCGTCCTGTAATTTTTTCAAAATCTAGATTTGCATCAACTCCTTGTTTTATGCGTTTTTGCTCAAATTTTCCTTTGTCTACAACATTTACAAAAATATTAACATCTTTATTGTATTTATCCCAGATTTTTGTTTCAAATTCAGGCATGCTTTTTACACAATGAGGACAAAAAGTACCTGCAAGTATTATAACAGTAGGTTTTCCAAGGAACTTTTCTATGCTTTTGTTTTTTTCTACAGTTTTAATTTCTTTTGATTCTATTGCAGGCACTATTTTTTTATCATTATCTTTTGATTGATTTGTGGCACAGCCAGCTAAGGTTATAGTCGTAAATAGAATTACTATACTAAATATATTTTTCATATATGTTATTTTTATTAATTAAATTTCACAAAACACTATGAATTTCTTCATAACTTGCTTAATATTTTAGTTTCATTAATAATATTATTTGCAGATGTTTTGGTTTGGATGAGTAAATTCTAGTTCTTACATAGAAATAAACCAATTCAAGGAAAATACAAGTGCTATCATAGTTGTAATTGCACCAATTATAAAAGTAGTCTCTTTTGATTTCATTTTTTCTTTTTAATTATTGTGATTTTATATAAATATTATACCACAGATATAAAAAATGCCTATATTTTTTCTAAATGTTTTAAGTGGTCTATGTATTTATTTAATAAGAAATCTATTTATTCTTATAATGAGACAATGAATCCTAATTCAAATAAAATATATGATAATTTTTTAAAATTAGAGTAAAGGCAAAAAAAGATAAATGATTTTTTGAAAACTAAGCTTTAGGGTAAGTCTTTTATTCTATTAGTGAACAGTCAAAGAGAAAGCGAGAAGTGAACTATTTAGTAGGACGTGTCTAAAATTTCGCAAAAATCAATAGATTTTAGATAGGTTTTTATGATTTTTTTAAAAGGTTGGGTGATTATTAGAGATATGAACAAAGTAAAAGAAGACTTTTTAATAGAAATATTTTATGAATATTCCTAAGTACAAAAGATAAGGATGTGAAATAAATCTATCAAGAATTATAAATTTTTTTAAAAGCCTGTGTTTCATATCAATTGCAGATTTCTTAGTTTAAATAGTAAATACAGTAATTAAATTATTTTTGCAATTAATTTCTTTTTATAAGTATCAAGATTTTCCTTTAAGTAATCAATTACATCACAGTATATAATTTTTTAGATTATTTCTAAAATCTTTACTTATAGGTAAATAATCGCAATATTATCCATGGTTTATACACTTAGAATTGCTTGTGCAGCGTCCAATTTGCATAGCTCTCTTATGAGGTTATTTTGAGCAAAAATAAACTTAACAAGGTGTTTGTAAGGATACTAATTATTACGAGTATCCTTTTTATGGTCGTAGTTATTTTTATAACAATTTAATTGTAATATATATAATTCTATCTAAATAGATAGTCAAAGATTACGTTATATTTATAGGATCTATATCTATTTTCCAATTGTTATCTAATGAGATTAGTTTTGTTTTAAGTTTTTGTGGAATTATATTTTCACTAGATTGGTTTAATAATTTTTTGATAGTTATTATAAACTGTATTTTATACATTGCTCTTACTTTATTTACAAGAGGGTCATGAGGTTCTGATATTTTTAAATCAAAGTCTCTACAAATGTCTACAAGTTTGTCAGTCAAAAGATCAGTTTGTTTTTTTGCAGTATCTTTATATTTTGACTCATAGGTAATTTTTATCATTTGAGAATATGGTGGTAAATTAAGTAATTTTCTAGTGGATAACTCTTCTTCAGTAAATTCAATCCATGAATTATTTTTGGCAAATTCTATTACTGGATGCATAGAATTATAAGTTTGAATTAATAATTCTCCATACATACCAACTTTTGAACCTAATTGAAGTATGTGAGCAAATGCTTTTTCGTCTGTATCATAATCAGTACTGCTTAATAATTGGTCCATATCAATTATTGCAGCTAGCGATAGATTTTGAGTATACCATCCCTTAGTAGTCATTTGTGTACCTATTAAAATATCAATTTTTCCAGTATAAAAATTTTTGAATAATTTATCATATGAAGTAGGCTTTGACATGCTATTATTATCAGCTCTTGCTATGTTGTGATCAGGGAATAACTTATTTAAATCTTCTTCTAATTGTTCAGTTCCTATGCCAACATTTATAAATGAGATATTTCTGCAATTAAAGCATTTTGGAAATATATTTGATGAAAAATTACAATGTAAACACGAAAAAGAACCATTAGTTCGTTCTACTAAGGCTCGTTCACACAATTTACATCTGAAGACAGTTTTACACTTAGAGCATATTGAAAAAGAATTTTTTCCTTGTCTGTTTATAAATATCAGAACTTGCTTATTTTTTGATAACGTTTTTCTAATAGCTTGTAGAAGTTCTTCTGAAAGAATAGGTCTTTTTTTTATATGTTTATTTTTGTTTTTTTTATAATACTCTAATTTCATATCAATCACTGTTATTTTAGGAATATTGTTTTCAGGTAGCGTAACTAAAGTTTTATTTTTTTTTGCAATTTCAAAATCAGAAATTTTTGGTGAAAAAGAAGTAGATAAAAATTTAGCACCATGAAATTCTGCAATTTTTTTTGCACAAACTCTCACGTCATATCTAGGGGCTTTTGCCCATTGTTTGTGAGATATATCATGAGAATCCACTATTATTACAAGAGATAGATTTGTAAATGGTGCAAATAAACCTATTCTAGTTGTTAGAATTATCTTAACTTTATTGACTTTGATATTTTCCCATCTCTTAAAAAGATGACCTTTTGTGATAGTTGAGGATAGTGTAATTAAGATATCTTCTTGAAAATATTGTAATAATAAATTTTGATAAACTGGAAGTAATGTTTTCTCAGGTACAAAAATTACAATTGATTTATTTTCTTTTATTTCTTTATTTATTATTTTTATCAAAACTTCAGCAAAAAATGCATTATAAGTTGTTTTTAAGGTACAATTATTATTAGTATTAAATATTTTTTCTATATCGGATATACAAGTTTTTTCAATTTTTGGAATATTTGGTAAATTTTTTATAATTTGCTTTGAATCCTTATGTTTTGTTTTTGAGTTTACAATCTTTGGTAAAAAAAGTTTTATTACTACACCGAGAGAGGTGTAGTAATAAGATGATATGTATTTAGCTAATTTATATTGATTTTCAGTTATATAGCTCTCTTTTATGATTGATTCTATGGATTTTAATTGTATCCCTTTAATTCTAGAAAAATCTTTTTTTGATTTAAGGACTATGCCTTTGACATTTTTATTGCCTATAGAGATATTAACAAAAGAACCAAAAGGAATCTGGTTCTTTGATGTATAAAAAAAATATTGATCACGCGTAAGTGGTAGGCGAATCAAGGGAATCACTGAAACTAAAAATTTTTCTGACTCACTGATTTGCATTTGTTTGATTTATTTAGTTTTTTTGAATGATATATTGTAATTTGGTTCATAAAGTGTATCATAAGCATCCCTTACTTCCACAGTTTCACCTTTCATAAGGTTTGTAAGTGATATATCAGAAATCATTTCTTTGATAGACTTTTCTTCAGCCTTTAAGTCTTCAAGTTGTTCCCATCTAGAACCCATATCACGTTGAGCAGACATTTCATGCTGTTTCTTTTCTTCTTTGATTTCATTTATTTTCTCTACTAATTCTGCATATTCTGAATCATGTGATAGTGAGTCTTTATATTCTTTGCGAATTTCTTTGATTTCTTTCTTTGTTTCTTGCAATTCATTGAAAACTTCTTGTAAATCTTTCATTGGTATTTTTTAAATATATTATAATCATATTATAGCATATTTATTCGTGTGTTTCAGGTGAATTAGTATGTACTTGCTCAAGTGTTTTGTATGAAGCAGATTCTTGGTGAAAAAACATTGGAACGCTTCCTACGGGACCATTACGATGTTTTGCAATGATTATATCAGCCATTCCCTTGTTTTCAGAATCAGGATTGACTCGGTCCTCTCTGTAAATAAACATAACCACATCAGCATCTTGCTCAATAGAACCAGATTCACGGAGGTCAGAAAGTTTTGGACGTTGATCAGTGCGAGACTCGATTGCACGAGATAACTGAGAAAGAGCTAGTATCGGAATATTTAATTCTTTTGCTAGATTTTTGAGACCACGAGAAATTTCAGAAATTTCTTGTACACGATTTTCATTTCCTCTACCTTCCATCAGTTGTAAATAGTCAATAATTATAAGTCCAAGACTATGTTCAGACTGTAAGCGTCTTGCCATTGTTCGCATTTCCATAATATTTGCACTAGAGGCATCATCTATAAATATAGGAGCTTCTGATAGTTTGCCTAGAGTTTCGCTAATTTTTGCAAAGTCTGAATCTTTCATATTTCCAGTCCTGAGTTTCCATAGATCTATATTTGCTTCAGCTGCTATCATTCTATCTACTAACTGGTCAGCGGACATCTCTAATGAAAATATCCCAACTGGTACATTATGTTGTGTGGCTGCTTGACGTGCAATATCTAAAGCTAGAGAAGTCTTACCAACAGATGGACGTGCTGCAAGTATGAGTAAATCAGATTTTTGAAATCCAGAAAGGAGTTTGTCTAAATCTATAAATCCTGTAGGTATTCCACGCATTTGTCCTTTATTATTATGAAGTTCGTCAAGTCTATCGAACGCTTCTCCAAGAATCTTTTGTATAGGTGTAAATTCTTGTTTAATTGATTTTTGTGAAATGGCAAATAGTTTCTGCTCTGCTTCATCGAGTAATTTATCAATTTCTTCCGCTTCATTATAACCCAGTTCACCAATTTCTGTTGCTGTGCTTATGAGTTTTCTAAGTATTGATTTTTTCTTTACTACTTTTGCGTAATAAGTTATATTTGACGCGCTTGGTACACTTGCAACAAGCTCTGCTATAGAAGATGCTCCGCCTAACTCATCCATTTTATTGGTTTCCTCTAAAGTATTTGCAATACTTAGTACATCTATAGGGTCATTATTACCATAAAGAGTTAGAGCTGCTTCGTATAAATAGTTATGTTTATCAAAATAAAAATCACCTATATCTAAAATATCAGCAATTTTCGTTATAGCTTCCTTGTCAAGCATTAGAGCTCCTAAAACTGAACGTTCGGCACTTTCTGAGTGAGGAGGTACTCGAATTGAATTATCTGATTTTGTCATAAATATTTTTTAGTTTATTATATTTAGTATAGGATAAATAAGTTTTTAAATCAAATTTATATTGGAATATTTTCGTAGTTAAATGTATAATATATTTATAGTTAAGTTATTATTTAAATTAAAATATGAAAAATTTGCATAAAATAATGTTTGTGTTGGGTTTATGTATTATATTAACAGGATGTTCTGATTCTGATAGTAAAATAAAAATATAGATAATTCAGAAGAACATGGATTTGTATATGACGGCGAAATGATGTGTCAAGCTAATGACTTAGAAACCAAAATAAACAAAAAAATAAAGCTTACAATCACTACTCCAGACGGCAAAAAAAATCAAAAGAAAAATATTCAATTGGTGAAATTCATAAATCTCAATATGAAAACAAAATAACCGAAGCACTTGATAAAGGAGTGATTTTGGCAGTTGGTTTATGCAGTGATAGAAAAAAAATTGACACTTGGAAATTAGAAGATAGGGCAAATTATGAAAAAGTTTCAAAATTAGGACAGACGAATATAGCTTTTTTTGAGAATCTTGATCTTAATTTAGGAAAATATCAATTATACGGATATTATTCATTTGACGGTAAAAAATGGTATATTAATGATAAGATAGAATTTGAAGTTGTGGATAACAGTATTTTAGACGAGGAGATAGAAATAGGGACAATTAAAGAAATATATGTAGAAGCTAAGGGTGGAAAATTATCAGTAGGACAAAATTCTCACATTGGAGAAACCAATCGCAATGGAGAAAAATGTGTGGAGGCTTATTTAGGTGAGGCTGGTGCAAAATTGGAATACAGAGTAGATACTACCTTAGGAGGAGAATATGAATTATTAGTGAGATTAAATGATGATGCGGTTCATTCTGATAATAGTAGAAATGCAACAATTTATATAAATGAGACCAATGTAAAATATGTGCATAAATCAGAAGATACAAAAGGATGGAAATGGTATTCTCTAGGTAGTATTAATTTAGAGATTGGAGAAAATATCATAATAATTAGAAAAGACAAAACTACATCTGCTGCATTTATAATAGATGCATTTAAATTTGTAAAAAAATAATTTTAAAAAACTAAAAATTTGTCTAAAATGCTATACTTCAGCCAAAATATCTATATTTTTGTAATAAAAAATTAAAATTATGTTATAGATTTTTCAAAAACTCCATTAAAATATCATATTTTAACTATAAACATTTTTTATAGTTTTTTTAAAAAAAGAGGTTTAATAGAAGAAAACATGTCTGTTTATTAATTTATATTTGGAGTTTTACAAATCTTTTTTGAAGTTGTGTTTGTAGATGAGTAAGTATTTTAGGATAAGGGTGTTCATTTTTTGGGTCTTATATTGCCAAAAGATATATTGAAACGTACAATGTAGGTAGAGTATGTGATAAAAATTAATTTTTAGATATATGAAAAAATCTTGGAAAGTTTTACTCATTATAATTATCGTTGTACTTGTTTCTATTATTGGTTTTGGGTATTTATATGTAATTAACAATAAAGATGTAGTAACACAAAAAGCAATTGATATTGCATTGAATAATATTGATAAATTAGAAATATCTCCTGAAATCCAAAGCGAAGTAGAAATATTTGCTCAAATGGCAAAGAAAATAATAAAAATTGATGGAGTAACTCGTAACTATTTGGTACTACTTCAAAACAATATGGAATTGAGACCCGGAGGAGGATTTCTTGGTCAATTTGCAACAGTGGAAGTATTGAATGCAAAAATTGTTTCTTTGGAAGTGCGAGATGCGAATCATTTAGATAAAGAAATAAAAGAAGATATTCCAGCTCCTGAAACATTTAAAAAATGGCTAGGAGTGGATACTATGAAATTTCGTGATTCTAATTGGGAGCTAGATTTTCCTACAAATGCAAAGAATGCAATGAAACTCTATAATTTAGGAGATAAACAAAAAGAATTCGATGGTGTTTTTGCAGTAAATGGAAGAATTATAGAAGATTTATTGGGTATCACTGGTCCAATTAGCGTAGAAAAATTTGAAGAATATGGCGAATTTAAAGAAGGTTTTGCTATGATTCAACTGGAAGATATCGTAGAGCGACCAGTTTTTTTGCATAAACAAAGAAAAGCTTGTAGAAAAAGAGAAAAGAAAACTGGCATAGAGGAGATATGCAATACTGACTTTGAAACAGGTGAGAAAATTAAAAAATTAACTCATGCTGATATAGTTTTTCGCAAAAAAATTCTCCCATTATTAACAGAGGCTATTGGAATTAAATTATTTGGAACAAGTGAAGACTCTTGGAAGGAACGTTATAAAAAAATAAAAAACGTAGTTCCGAAGTTACTTATATTAGTTGTAGACAATCTAGGGGATAGAGATTTGCAAATGTGGTTTAAAGATTCTGAGTTACAATTAAAAGTTATTGAAAATAATTGGGGAACTGTCTTAGATACTACATGGAAAGGTGATTATTTAGCTGTAATTGATGCAAATATTGGAGCTCTTAAGTCTGATTATTATATAAAGAGAAAATTAGAATATACAGTAGATTTCACTGGGAATAGTGCAGAAAAAAATGATGTAAATGCTGGAAGAATGATTAGATATTTGACACCAAGTATCAAAAAAGCGGTTATGGCAGGAACATTTAAGACAACTAGTCCATTGGCTACTATGAAAATGAGTTATACACATACTGCTGAAAAAGAAAATTATAGAACAAGTGATTATCATGCCTATACTAGACTTTATACGCCAGTAGGTACGAAATGGTATGTAAGAGAATGGTTTTTTTCACCTGATGAAGAAAATGATGTAAACAAAAAGATATATGCATATAAATTTGATATTTTCATAGGAGACACACTTCCTACTATGCTCCAATATACATTACCAGATAAAATAAAAGAGACTAATTACTCATTAAAAATTCAGAAACAATCAGGAATAGAGAGTGTTCCTACTACAGTCAAAATTATTACAAATGAGGGGAAAGAGTTAAAAATTGATTTTACTTTAATAAGGGATGTTATAGTAGATTTAGTTGATACAGGCACTGAAAAAAAGTTAATTATTAAATATTTATAATGGATAGAATTTTTAATAAGATTGGTAAGGTATGGAGTATGATTCGTCAGGATGGCTTATTTAATTCAATAAGTAGAATTCTCAAGATGATGCGTGTTCTTTTTAAGTCCACAGGAAACGGTGAAGTGTTGATAATTACAAGTGGCTTAGGTGATAGTGCGCTTTATAGAGGTAGACATGTCGCAGAAGAATTATCAGAACATGGATTTGTTGCAAAAACTACCACTCAAGATAATCTATTTTTACTTAAAAGTTTGGATAGGTTCGATGTTTTTGTACTTCATAGAGTGACTT
The DNA here is from genome assembly GCA_947311515.1 of Candidatus Moraniibacteriota bacterium. Classification (GTDB taxonomy): domain Bacteria; phylum Patescibacteriota; class Minisyncoccia; order Moranbacterales; genus JALWEZ01. Next base: position 11,980 of record CAMZLB010000005.1, read on the forward strand.
GTTCGGTAAAAATCGAACAGTTTTTGAAATTAGCGAAAGAAAAGGGAAAAACTGTTCTATTTGAAACGGATGATTTGACTTTTGATATTGCTTATATTAAAAACTCAAATGCTTTTGAAAATATGAACGCATTTGAAAAATCTCAATATGATGAGAAAAAAATTAAATGTTTATTTAATAATTCTCAAATTAAATATGCAACTACCACAACAGAAAAACTTTTTAGGCATTTAAATAAAAAAAATAAAAATGTTTTTATAGTTCCAAATAAGTTATCAAAGGCTGATGTAAAAGTTGCTGATAAAATTCTTAATAAAAATAAAAATAATGAGGTTATTATAGGTTATTTTAGTGGCTCAGCTTCACATGATAGAGATTTTACTGTTGTTTCTAATGTGCTCATTAGAGTCCTTAAGGAATATAAACAAGTCAAATTATTTATAGGAGGACCTATTAAGTTGGGAGATGAATTTGAAAAATTTTCAAATAGAATAGTGTATAAAACTTATACTGAAAGACATAAACATTTTGAAAATGTTGCTAGTTGTGATATAAATATCGCACCACTTGAAATTGGAGACGATTTTTGTGAGTCAAAAAGTGAAATAAAGTTTACAGAAGCAGGATTATTGCAAGTTCCAACTGTGGCAAGTTCTACGGAGGTATTTAAAAAAGCTATAAGAAATGGGGAAAATGGTTTTGTAGCAGAATCAGAAAATGAATGGTATTTTATGTTAAAGAGTTTAATAGAAAATAAAAAATTACGTACAACCATTGCTGCAGAAGCTAGAAAAACAATTCTTAATAAATATTTAACAATATCAGATGGAAATAAAGAATATTATAATTTTTTAAGACAAAAGATTAACGGAAGTACTCTTGAAAATATAGAATCATTAAAAAATATTGAAAAAGAAGTGGATACTGCAGTTATAATTGCAAATTGGAATGGCAAAGAATATTTATCAGTTTGTCTAAAAGCTTTAAGAAAGCAAATTGATAAGAATTTTTGTACTATTTTAGTGGATAATGGATCATCAGACGGATCTCTGGAATACATCAAAGAAAATTACCCAGAGGTTTCATGGATTAAATTAAAGGAGAATACAGGTTTTGCTCATGCTAATAATGTAGGTATTCGAGTAGCTTTTACTATGAAACAAATTAAATATATTATAACACTCAATAATGATACAGATTTAGATAGGGAATATATAAAAATATTGAGAGAATATATAAAAAATGCACCTAAAAATGTAGTTGCATTGCAGCCAAAAGTTTTAAATTTCTATAATAAAGATAACATAGATGCAACAGGGATACTTACAAGTATAGAAATGAGTGCTGTAAATAGAGGAAAAGATGAAAAAGATGAAGGGCAGTATGATGAGCAAGTAAATATTTTTGGTCCTAGTGCGAGTGCTGCGATGTATAAAAGAAGTATGTTAGAAGAAATTAAATTATCAGGTGCAAGTTATTTTGATAAAGATTATTTTGCTTACTATGAAGATGTAGATTTGGCATGGCGCTTTCACTTGAAAGGTTATGAGTCTAGATTTGTGCCAGATGCAATTGTGTATCATGTGCACAGTGCAACAGGTCAAAATTTCTCATCATTTAAGGCTTTTCATATACATAGAAATCATTATTATAATATTATAAAAAATGCTCCTTTTTGCATAATGTTGAATATTTTATTTATTTTAATACCAATTAGATATCTGTTACTTATTGTTAGTGTTCTAAAGGGAAGTGGTGCATCTGCAAAACTTAAAGAGGGAGCTAGAAATAAAAAACAGGAAGGCATTATAAGTATAGTATTTAGATCTTGGATTCAGATAATTAGACAATTACCAAATTTAATAAGAAAAAGAAGAGAAATACAAATGGGAGTTGTGTGTGGTCATAAAATATTTTTTAAAATTATGAAAAAACATTATGTAAAACTTAGAAAGGTTGTGTTTGGATAATTTGACAAATTATTATATAGTCGTTATAGTTTTAATATATTAAAAATAAATTTATGAATCAGAGTACGATAGTGATAGGAATCATTGTGGGAGTTGTGTTAAGTGCGGGTGTTATTTTCTATAATAGTGCAATAAATAAAACAATTATCAGAACTGACTTACAAATTGTGCAACAGACAGAAACAGAAGATTTTTATTCTATGTTTAAAGGAAGTGAATATATTGCAAACGCTATAGGTGAAATGGTAGAAAGTGAGGAGTTAATGAATAAAATAATAAAAAAAGAAGAAAAATTAGAAAGTTATCTATCAGAAGAAAGATTGGAAAAAAAATTAAAAAAATGGAATGAAATGGTTTATGTAGATGATGTGACAGTGCATGGAAGAATGAGTATTTATGTAAAAAATGATGATGTTAGTTTTGCAAAATCATTATCACTAAATGTGGCAGATACTATCATAAATAATAATGGTATGTATCAAGGTGAAATAACTAAAAAAAGAAAAATAGTAATAGTAAAAAATCAAGAAGGAGATATAATTGAAGAGTATGAAGAAGATGATGGAAATTATGGAGCTCATATTACAATAAGAAGAATTTCGGGGCCTTTTGTGGTGCAAGATAATAAATTTATGCCTATTATAATTGGAATTTTTGGATTTATCACTGTGATATTTATAGGTTATTTGAGGAAGGTTTCTCAGTCTCTTTAGTAGTGTTTGTTATTGAAAAAGCTCCACCAATTATTGCCATAAGTATCCACTGTAAAGGAGTAGAAAGGAAAATATGATCACTTAAACTTGCAATAGTTAAACTGATAAAAAGTATACTTAATATAAAAAATATATTTCTACCTGTTTTATCTTTGACTTTTGTTATATTTATTATAAAAATGACAGTAAAAGAAGTAATATATATAATAAAGACGATAAGTCCAAGTAGTCCATTTTCTACAAAAGTTTTTACAAATTCATTATGAGGTTCCAAATCTCCAAAAAGATGTCCTCTAATATTTTCCGCAAATTCCATAAAGGTGCCAGTTCCATTTCCAAATAAGACATCATTATTACTTATAGTGTAAAAAATAGTGTCATGCCATAGATTAAATCTCCAAATAAGTGAGCTATCGGGAGAAAGAATTGTTGCTTCTGTTATCCTTTCATGAATCTGAGGAATTGTGATATAAGAAAATATTATTATTACAAATAATGGAATGGCTAAGATACGTTTTTTTATAAGTATAAATGATACTATTATAAATAATCCCATAAGCCATGCAATTCTAGTGAATGTAAGTGTTAAAAAAAAGAATTCAACTCCAAGTAATACTATTAAAAATAAAGTTTCTTTTTTTGATTTGGAAAGAATTAATCCTATTAATATTGATGCAATAATAACAAGTAGGTATGTTCCATATACATTAGGATGGGTAAAGGCACCAAAAATTCTTAATTCTGAAAAAGCAACGTCAGTATATCCTATGTCAGATATTAATTGAATTATGGCGAAAATTATTGAAATAAAGGAAGCACCTATTATATAGTATATTAATTTTTTAAAAAGTTCATAAGAAGTTATGCTTATATAAGAAAGAACATAGATAAAAATAATACTAAGGATTCTAAAGGATTCTATTGTAGCACTTATTATATTTGAAATAGGTGTAATTGGAATTGTTATAACATTTATTATTATGATTAAAAATAATGTATGTACCAGAGGTGTCTCTAAGACTTTTTTTTGATAATAAAAAATAAATAATATTGTAATCGGAATTAATGTTAATGCAAAAAGCTTTGATAGAGAAGTTTCTCCAAATATTGGTAAATTAATATTAACGAATAACCCCATATAATCAATACTTACACGAATTGTTAAAAGTATAATAAGAGTTTTGAATAATATTTTTTTATAATTTCTATTTAAAATTTGCATAATGTGATATAATTGTATTGTCTTAGTGAGAGTCTTTGTTAGATTTGAAATGTTTAAGTTTAAGAAGCGTTAATTAAATGTTATCATAAGCTTAACATCAAAACAAATTTATAGTAATAATAATGAAAATTTTGTTAATAGATAAGTTTCATCATGTTTTTGGTGGAGCTGAGAGAGCATACTTTGATACTGCAAGTATTCTTGAAAATAATGGGCATGAAGTAGCATTTTTTTCAATGCATCATGAAAATAATGAGAAAACAATATGGTCAAAATATTTTGTAAATAATGTAGATTTAAGGAATGAAGAGTATTCATTTTTTAAAAAAATGAATATTGCTTTTAGAATAATATGGAATTTTGAAGCTCAAAAAAAATTAAATTCTTTGCTAGATGAATTTAAGCCAGATATTGTGCATATGCATTTAATTTATCATCAATTATCTCCTTCAATTATTTGGACGCTAAAAAAACGAAAAATTCCTATGGTTATGACACTTCATGACTTTAAACATGTTTCTCCAAATTATAATATGCTAGTTAGAGGAAAAATATGGGAAAAATCACCTTGGAAGTGTGTAGGCGATAGATGTATAAAAGATTCAATGTTAAAAAGTATTATTTGTACAATAGAACATTATTTTCATAAACTTATAGGAACATTTGAAAAAGTTGATGTATATATCGCACCTAGTAAATTCCTCGCAAAAAAATATAAGGAATTAGGTTTTAAAAAAGAAATAAAACATGTTCCTCAACCGCTTCATAAAAGTTTTTTTAAACCTTGTGAACTCGTAAAAAATGAAAATGCATTTCCAGAAGAGTATATACTTTATTTTGGAAGGCTTTCTTATGAAAAAGGATTAACTGCTTTGATTAGGTCTTTTGCTCAATCAAAAGGTAGAAATCTTGTTTTTGTGGGGAAGGGTCCTGAAAGAGGTGTACTAGAGCAACTAGTAAAACAACTAAAAATTAATGATAAAGTTTATTTTATTGGATATAAAAGTGGTGCAGAGCTTAAATCTTGGATATGTAATGCAAGGGCTACCGTTATGTCGAGTACATGTTATGAAAATATGCCGTATACTCTTCTTGAGGCACTTGCATCAGGAGTTATGGTGATAGCTGCAAACATAGGAGGAATGCCTGAGAGAATAAATGATGGTGTGAATGGTTTTTTATATGATCCAAATGACATAGAGGATTTGACAAGAAAAATAAATGAAGTGATGTTAATAAATAAAAATAAAATTTCTAGAAATGCAAAATTAAGCGTAAAAGATTTGACTTATAGTGCATATTATGATAATATATTTTATATATATAATATTGCAAAAAATAAAAATATTAGATGAAAATAATATTCATAGGACAAAAGGGTATAGGAGAAGTTTTAGGTGGTGTAGAAAAGCATGTCGAAGCTCTTTCTCTTAATTTTGCAAAAAAAGGACACGAAGTAGTAGTTTATGCTAAGAAGCATCTTTTTAATAAAAAAATAAAGAATTTCCATGGTGTAAAACTTATATATTTAAATACTATCAAATCAAAACATTTAGATACGATAATTCATACATTTTTTACAATTGTTCATGTATTCGTATTTCAAAAAAAAGTAGATATCATTCATTTTCATTCTATAGGACCATCAGCATTGCTTTGGTTGATGAAAATATTAAAACCAAAAACAAAATTAATTGTTACGATGCATGCAAAATGCTATGAACATAGTAAGTGGGGTGCATTTGCAACTACATATTTAAAATTATCTGAATTTTTGTGTTGTAAAATTGCAACTGATATTATAGTAATTTCAAAAGAGTTGAAAATATATACAAAGGAAAAATACGGTAATGATGTTAAATATATACCAAATGGAGCTAAAGAGTTAAGTGAGAGAAATTCAGTCGAAATATTGCATAAATTAAACATAAAAGAAGGGGAATACTTTTTATTTGTAGGTAGACTCATTCCTGGAAAAAAAGTAGATATTTTAATCGAAGCATATAAAATACTTAATACAGAAAAGAAATTGGTAATTGTGGGGGAGATTTCTTATACAGATAAGTATCTAACGTTGCTTTATAAATTATCTAACGAAAGTAAGAATATAGTTTTTGCAGGTTTTAGAAATTCGCAAGAGATAAGTAATCTCATGAAAAATGCATTTATATTTATATTTCCAAGTGAAAGTGAAGGTATGAGTTTAGTTTTATTGGAAGCAATGGCATCTAAACTACCAATACTAGCTACAAATATTGTAGGCAATAGATCATTATTGAATAAAGATTTATGTACTTTTTTTGAAGTAAATGATATGGATTCCTTATTAAAAGCGATGGAATATTCATTATATAATTATGATGAAATTAAAAGAAAAAGTGATTTAGCTTATGATGAATTCACACATAAATATTCTTGGGATAAAATATCCGACATAACATTTAATTATTACAAAATGAAATTAGAAGATAATCACAAAAAAACAAGTTTTTTGCATAAATTATTTTTACATGATAAATGGAATATTGGTATAGCTAAAATTTCTACAAAATCTATTATAAGTAATTTTAAAATTTCAGATAAAGATATGGTTTGGATGCCAGAAGAACATGGATATTATTTTGCAGATTCGTTTTTGTATGAATATAATGGACAAACTTGGCTTTTTTATGAAAAATTTACATACAATACTAATTCTGCAGGATTGTCTGTTGTAGAGATTTTGAATAATAATGGGGAGATTAGTTACGGTGAATCAATAGATATTTTAAAATCAAAATTTCATCAATCATATCCATACGTTTTTGAAGAAGATGGGAGTATATATATTATTCCAGAGCAATCTGAGTCAGGTAATGTTGTATTATATGAAGCTATAAATTTTCCAAGTGAATGGAAAGAATCTAAGATTTTATTGAAAAATTTTTCAGGAGTAGATGCAACACCTTTTAAATATGACAACATGTGGTGGATGTTTGTATCAGAACTAGGAGATAATGAAAATAAACAATTAGAGTTATATTATGCGAATGAATTAAAAGGTGAATGGAGAAAACATAAGTTTAGTCCTATTCTTAATACAAGAAAGGGAGCTAGAATGGCTGGTAATATAGTTAATGATAATGGAATATTGTATAGATTTGGTCAAGATTGTTCAGAAACTTATGGAGGAGGTATTGTGGTCTTTGAAATAGAAGAACTAACGGTGAATAATTATAAAGAAAAGAAAATTGGTGAGATAAAATCTTTTGGTAAATATTCAAAAGGATTTCATACAATAGGAAGTATTTCAAATAATCAAAGTATTGTGGCAATAGATGCAAAGAGGTGGGCAGGTCCAGTTGAAGTTATTGTTAAAATGATGGCTATTATTAAAAATAAATTTAAGAATTAACAAAAAAATATTGTACTATATAATGTAAGTGGATATAAAGTTATCCAAGAGCTGATTATGGGCTATTTTCGACTAGTCAAAAATAAAAAAATTAGTTCTTTAAAAAAAGGATCGTAAATGAAAATATACCTAGAGGGAATCATTGAAAAAAATGGTAAGTTATTTATGGAAATTTGGAGAGAAGAAAGATATTTCTCAAAAAAAGATAAACTGTTTCTCAAGGGAACAAAGATAGTATGTAATAACTCGAAAAAATGGAGTAAGGAAGATAAAGAAAGAATACTTCAACTCAAAAAAACGGACTTGAAGGCGGTTTCACTGTCAGTCTTTGAAAAAATAGGTGAGGAATTTTCTTTTTTTGACACTAAGGATGAACTGAAGGAGAAAGGGGAATTCGTTGAAAAAAACGGATTCAAACTTGAAAGGACCGGTCCTGAAGGGAGGATATATTGGAATTGGAAAGAGTTATCTTTGTACTATAAAGATAGATTTTGCTGTTCCATTAAGGGATGGAACAGTATGGCGTATGCAGTAATCAAAATTAAGAGAAAGTATGAAAGCAAAAAATATATTGCACTAATATAGCTCCTTTTTAACAAGAGCTCCTTGAAAGAAACGACTTTCAAGGAGCTTTTTTTATTTTTTCATGATAATTGCAATCAAAAAATAAAGAATGAAGGTCAAAAAAAATGTCTACGTGCAATAATTAAATTAAAAAAAGATGTTACATATACATCTTTGATTAAGGAATTAGTAATAAGTAGAAATAAGGAAGAGGATGAAAAATCTTTGTTAGAGCATCCAAGGAGGTCATCCAAAGGGAAAATTAAACTGGAATAAAAATATATTTAAAAGATTATCAAAAGAGCCTAAAAAAAGTGAAAAATGTTGGTCGTTATAATTAATGTAAGATTAGATAAGATAGAAAGATAAAAAGTTATATCTATAAAAACTATTTGGTATCCTATAGAGATTTTAGGATAATTAAGACTATATCCTTACCTTTGAAACAAAGAAAAGTAAAAAACTTTTAAAAAGAGGATTTGAAACACTTTATGGATAAAAAGATACTATGATATATTTTCAAAATAATTAAGAAGAAGTTGGCCTCCTAAAGGAATAACATTAATATATCTCCCCATTGTATTTTTTAAAGGTTAATCCAATAGAGAGATATTTTGAAGAAACTAAAAGAATTACAGCTAATAGAATATTTAAAAGTTTAGATAAATGTAAAGAATTAATTACTGAAGCAATTTAAAAATGCAGTGATCTAGATAGGTTAAAGAAACTACTTGGATATATTGGATAGTGAAATAATGGGGAGAGGTTATTTAGAAATGTTATAAAGTAGTATATATTAGTTTAATTGGCTTATGAAAGTAAGACAAGTTTTCGCTACATAGACTTTTTTAGTGCCTCGGGAGAGACTTGAACTCTCACTGTATTGCTACAATTGGATTTTGAGTCCAACGCGTCTACCGATTCCGCCACCGAGGCTTGTGTTTAAATGATAAAAACTTTATTTGAATCATTGCTATTACTATTTTAACGTAGAGATTTATTATTGTCAATTATATGCTATAATATATTTATATGGCAAAAATAATATCATTTATAAATCAAAAAGGAGGTGTGGGAAAAACTACTAGTGCGATAAATACAGCTAGTTATCTTGCAGAATTAGGAAAGTTTGTATTACTTGTAGATTTGGATCCACAAGGAAATGCAACAAGTGGACTAGGAATAAATCAAGATAAAATAAAAAATAGTCTGTATAATGCAATGGTTGAGGAAAAAGATGTAGAAGATACTATAATTAGAACTGAAACTGTGGGTCTTAGTATAATTCCATCAACTAGTGATTTAGCAGGAGCAAATATAGATTTAGTTGAAATGAAGGAAAGAGAATTTAAACTTAAAAAAGTTCTTGATAATTTAAGATATGATTATGATTATATAATTATTGATTCACCACCCAGCCTTGGAATTCTTGCGATAAATGGACTTACGGCATCAGATAGTCTAATAATTCCAGTGCAGGCTGAATATTATGCATTAGAAGGACTTGGACAACTACTAAAAACTATAGAGCTAGTCAAAGGTAATTTGCATCCCGAATTAGAGATAATGGGTGCACTAATAACAATGTATGATAAACGAAATAGATTAGCTAGGGGTGTTATGAATGACATAAATAGACATTTTCCAAGTCACGTATTTAAATCAGTAATTCCTAGAAGCGTTCGACTTGCTGAAGCACCTAGTTTTGGACAAACAATTAATATATTTGATAAGTTTAATAAAGGTGCAAGAGCTTATAAATTTTTAGCAAAAGAAATAATAGAATTAGAAAATAAACAATATGATAAGTAAATACGGACTCGGGAAGGGGCTATCTTCACTTATTCCTCAAAAAAAGAAGGTAGAAAATTCTGAAAATATTTCTAATAAATATACGAAAACAAATAACATTTCAAATACCAATGAGGAAGATAAAATCAAGAAACAGAAGGGTTTGAAAGTTATTGGGGCAGATGTTAGTAAAATAAAACCAAATAAGCAACAACCTAGGATGTATTTTGAAGAAGAATCTCTGAGGGAACTTGCTAATTCTATAAAAGAGCATGGTATTTTACAACCTCTTATCGTGATTAAGTCAGGAGAGTGTTATGAACTTATAGCAGGAGAAAGACGTCTTAGAGCTTCAAAAATTGCAGGACTAAAAAAAGTTCCAGTTATAGTAAGAGAGGGAATAGAAGAACAAAAAAAGCTAGAGTTTGCAATTATAGAAAATGTACAAAGACATGATTTAAACATAATAGAAGAGGCTAAAGCATATAAAAAACTGGCAACTGAGTTTAATTTATCACAAGATGAAATTGCTAATAAAACTGGAAAAAGTAGAAGTGTAGTAGCAAATAGAATAAGACTTACTCAATTACCAATAGAGATTCAAAGAGCTATAATTGATAAACAAATTTCTGAAGGACATGCAAAGGTAATTCTTTCCTTGCAAAACATAGAGAAACAAAGGGTATTATTTAATACAATAATATCAGGAAAATTAAGTGTGAGAGATAGTGAAAAAGTACTTAAAAACGTAGGTTATTCCAATAATACTACTGAATCTAAGGTTGTAAATTTCCACAAAATTTCATTAAGAGAGAGAAATTTAGAAGAAGATCTAACAGCTCATTTTGGAACAAGAGTTAAAATAAAGACTAAAAACAATGGAGGTGGTAATATAAATATTTCTTTTTATTCAAATGACGAACTAAATGAAATTTTAAAAAAACTAAATTTTTAGTAATCAAACATAAAAACATAAATCAGTTTTGTAAGCTATTTTTTGTTTGATATAGTTAACTGGTGAATGTACTTAAAATTAGGTTATTTTTATAATACTCCTAAAAATAAAAAGATAAAATTTTTTTCTCAAATATGCTAACGTAGATGTTTTTTAGGATGCTTATTTTTAGTGATAACAGCTGATAATAGGAGATTTTTAGAATTTTTGAAAATTTAGATAAACTCAAAAATTACTAGTTAATGCTATTTAAAAATAGAAAATTTTATTAAACTAAAGTTGTTATTTAGACATTAAGTAAAATTAAGACAATAGTAAGAAGTTGCTTAGGAATAGCATTATTAGCTTCTCAATACTTTCCCCGGTCTTATTCCAGTTGTTTTATTGTTATCTATTACCATAATTCCATTAATAAAAACATAATCTATGCCTGTAGAATATTGCATAGGTTCTCTTATTGTAGCATTATCTTTAATGTTTTTTGGATCTAATACTAAAATATCAGCATGATAATTTTTCATAAGTAATCCGCGTTTTTTAAGTCCGATATGAGAGGCAGGCTTTCCTGTTGATTTGTGTATTGCAGTCTCCCAAGATAAAACTTTTTTTTCCTCCACATAACGTTTGAATAATCTAGGAAAACTCCCAAATGACCTTGGATGGACGATATTTCTTAAATGTTCTTTAGAAAGTGTGTAGCCAGGAGCATTTGAAGTGATAATTGAATAAGGATGACTTATTTCTGTTTTTATATTTTCTTCGCTTAGTGTATTAAAGAGAGCTATAACTCTTCCCTCAGATGCAAGAAGTATTTCGAGAACTGTTTCTGCAATAGATAATTCTTTCTTTTTTGCTATTTCTCCTATTGTTTTACCTTGCAATGAATTATTATTGTGTGCAATAGAAATTATTGCATTTTCAAATATATTAGTAGATCTTTTTTCAAGTTCTTTTACGGTATAATTATAGAGTTTCTTTTTTTTGAGTCTTGATAACATCATTTTCTTACCTCCATCAGTTAGCCATCTTGGTAAAAACGTGTAAAGAACTGAGCCTGTGTGAGTGTAGGGATAAACATCAAATGATATATCTGAACCAGAATTTCTAGCGTCTTCTATGATTCTTAAAGCTTCCTTTAAACTAGACCAATTTCTTTTTCCAACTGCCTTTAAATGAGTTATATGCGTTCTAACCTTTGTTTTTTTTGTTACATCAATAATTTCATGCAATGATTCTATTAAATTGTCTTCTTCATCACGTAAATGCGCTACTAATAATCCATTTTTAGATTTTATAATTTCCGAAATTTGCTCTAATTCTTGAACTGTTGTGTTTTGTGCATGAGTGTATAGTAAACCAATAGACATCCCAAATGCTCCTGCTTCTATTCCTTCGCACACATGTTTACTCATAGAAGTTATTTCATCTGTTGAGAGAGGTCTCATTTCATCCCCAGTTAAACCTCTTCTTAGAGTTGCATGTCCAATAAAAGTTCCAAAATTAACACTTAAGTGTCTAGATTCAACAACATTCAAAAAATCTGTAACTGTTTCCCAATTGGCATTTATGTCTCTAATACTCGCCCATTTTTGAATTGAAAGAAACATATGATTATTATAAATTGGAGCAAGGGAAGATCCTGAGTTACCTCCAATTATTGTCGTTATTCCTTGTCGTAAAAGACTTTCTAGCAAAGGGTCTTTGAAAATCCTCCAATATACATCACTTCTATTTGAAATATCAATAAATCCTGGTGTTACATATTTATCCTTAGCATCAATTTCTCTAGTGGCAGACTCTTCTTTTAAATTTCCAATTTTTATTATAACGCCTTCATTGACAGCAATGTCAGCTTTAAACATCTCATTACCTGTTCCATCTATAATAGTACCATTCCTAATGATTAAATCATTCATATATATTTTTTATATTACTTCTTATATATATTGTACGCCTACAATAATTTTTTTGCAATTTTTGTGCTATTATATAAGATATATTCAGAATATTTCTGAAATAAAAATATTTAAATTGAAAGAAAATATGTTAGTAAATGAAACCGAAACACTTACCATAAAGGATGTTTTATCTGCTTTTCCTATTCATCCTAAAAGTTCAGGAAAAAAACTCATACTAAGAACTTATGAATTTTCGCGTAAAGCACACGAAGGTCAGAAAAGAGCGAGTGGAATTCCTTACATTCAGCATTGTTTGGCGACTGCAAAAGTTTTAGCAACAATTGGCATGGATGCTCGTACAGTTTCTGCTGGACTTTTACATGATGTACCAGAAGATACAGAAATTACGATAGCTGAAATAGAGAAGAAATTTGGAGAAGATATTGCTTTTATGATTGAAGGGATAACTAAATTGGGAAAAATGAAGCTTAAAATAGATGCTCAAGAAGCTAAGCTTGAGAATTGGCGACGAATGTTTCTTGCAATGGGTAAAGATATAAGAACTGTCGTTATAAAGCTTGCTGATAGACTGCATAACATGCATACACTGAAACATTTAAGACCAGAAAAACAAAGACGAATCGCAAATGAAACTATGGAGATATTTGTTCCAATTGCTAATAGACTTGGAATTAGTAAAATAAAAGTTGAGCTATCGGAGCTTTGTTTTATGTATTTAAAGCCTGATGATTATAAGAAGACTAAAGAATTGCGTGATAGATTGGTGTGTGAAAGTGAAGAATACATTGAGACTACAGTAAAGCTATTCAAAAAACAATTAAAAGATAGTAACATAGAAGTAATTGATATTTATGGAAGAGTAAAAGAATTGTATAGTTTATATAATAAGTTAGAAAAATATAATGGAAATATAAATCGTATATATGATATACTAGCTTTTAGAATTATCGTAAAGAATGAAGTTATGTGTTATAGAGTTTTTGGTGAAATACATAAAAATTATAAGCCAATGGTTCGAAGGATTAAAGATTATATTGCTCTTCCAAAGCCGAATGGATACAAATCCATACATACTATTGTATTTGGTCCAAATGGTAGACGTATAGAGATACAAATAAGGACACAGGAAATGCATTTTGAGGCAGAACATGGAATAGCTTCGCATTGGCTTTACAAAGAAAAAACTAAAGGTAGTTGGAGGCAATACTTAAGTCATAAAAAGCAAGAAAAAGAGGATGAAAAACAAGTTGAATGGGCAAAAAAACTAAAAGATTGGCAAAAAGATCTTGGAAATAATCCAGATGAATTTATAGAGGGGTTGCAAGTTGATTTTCTTAAAAATCATATATTTGCTTTTACGCCAAAGGGAGATATAATAGAATTAGCAGAGGGCTCTAGTATTATAGACTTTGCATATGCAATCCATACTGAAATGGGAAATACAGTTACAGGAGCGAGAGTTGATGGGACTATGGCATCATTAGATAGCACGATTACAAATGGAAGTGTTATAGAGATTTTGACTGATAAAAATAGAAAGGGACCAAATATTGATTGGTTAAAATTTGTAAAAACTTCTCATGCTAAAAATGCAATCAGAAAATATATAAAAAATTCTGAACAGTTACTTAGTTAAGGAAAGATTATAGAACTCCAATAATTACTTTTTTTTATTTTTTCAAAATATAACTTACAAAAATCCTGTAGATAAAATCTTTTAAATCCGAATTGTATTTCGTCAGATAAGTATTTATGTAAAAGATACATTTATTCCAAAAGTGATTCAAAAATTACATAGAAAGTAATAATTTAATAATTACTAAATTTTAAGAGGTCTTATTTCTACCTAAAAATTATCTATGATATTTATATTGACAATTGACAGTATTCAGATAAGTATTGCTAAAATATGATAAATGAGTTATGATAGTTAAAGTATGAAGGCACAACATCAACAACAGATTATTCCGCAGACGTGTCCAGTTTGTGATGCACCTCGGAAATATCTATCGTACGTACCTTTGGTACAAAAAAGTATAGTACATATTACTTGTAAAAAATGTTCTGGTAACGTACTTGCTTTTTTGTCGCATAATGATATAGGTACTATGAGTGTAGGAATTGTTACAGATTTGTCTGTAGATGAAGCACAGAAGTTTATGTCTTCTGAATCAGTAGATTTTGATGATGTTCTTGTACTTCATGAAATATCTATGTGTAATGGATTGACTATAAAAGATTTGTTGCAGGAAAAATAATATATTTAAATTTTAAGCATATGGCAAAAGTTATTACTCTGAACTCTGAAAAACGTGAAATAACAGGTAGAAAGATAAGAAAGATTGAAAATCGAAAAATTCCAGCTATTATATATGGACATGGAATTGAAAATAAAAATATTTGGGTTGATGCTAATAAATTTTCACATGTTTTTGCTGAGACTGGAGAGAGTACAATTGTGCAATTGAAAGTTGATGGAGAGAAGATTAATGTTTTAATACATGATTATCAAGTAGACCCTATTTTGGATAATATAATACATGTAGACTTTTTTCAGGTTCGCATGGATGAAAAAGTAATATCAGATGTTTCTATAGTATTTACTGGTGAGGCTCCAGCTGTAAAAGCAATGGGAGGAACACTTACAACTACAGATTCTATATCTGTGAGATCGTTACCGGGAGATTTGCCTTCTGAAATTACTGTGGATATAAGTGTGCTTAAAGATTTTGATACTTCTATAAATGTTAAGGATTTGAAAATTCCAGATAAGGTTGAGGTTTTATTGGAAGAAACACAAACAATTGCATCAGTTTCTGCTCCACGCACACAAGCTGAACTTGATGCTACTGATGAAGAAGTGAATGCAGATATATCTCAGGTTGAAGGTGCTTCTGAGGATAATGAAAAGAAAGAAGAGGAGTCTAAATAGTCTCACGTGAGGCAGTGAATAGGCGTTCGTTATATAAGTTGAATATTTATATAGCAACGTCTTTTTATTTAAATTTATTAAATTGTTAGTAATGGACAAATTTTATAAATATAGAGTTTTAATTATTTTGATCTGTATAGTGGCTGTAGGTAGTTTTTTGCGTTTATATAATGCAGAAAAATGGATGCATTACGAATTAGATCAAGTAAGGGATTATAAAGTGGTACATACTGCCATAGAGAAGGGTATTACTTATTTACCATTACAGGGACCTAGAGCTGCAGGAAGTGTTGTTCTGCCTGACGCTGAAGAATATGGATATGGAGGCAAAACAACACTTAGATTAGGTCCTTTATTTTATTATATTGAATATTTTAGTGCTGTTATATTTGGAGATACACCATTTGGGAGTATTACTTTGATTATAATCTTATCAATTTTATCAATACCTATATTTTACTTATTAATTATAGAATTTTTTGATAAAAAAATATCACTAGGTATGACTGCTATTTTTGCAACATCATTATTTCTTGTAAGTTATTCTAGATTTAGTTGGAATCCAAATCTCATTCCATTTTTTCTATTAACCTCTTTATTTGGATTACTTCAGGTAGTAAAATTTCAGAAAAATAAGGGTGGTTGGTGGTTGATTCTAGTTGGAGTATTATTTGCATTTCTTTCAAATATGCATTTTTTAGCACTTATTGCATTTGGAATTATTTCAGTTACATTTCTTATAATTAGTAGACCAAAAATTCCTATTAAGTTCTGGATAGCATCCATTGCAATTTTTATAGTATTTAATATACCGCTTATTATAAATGATGTAAAAACTAGGGGAGAAAATACAAAGGCATTCATAGTTTCGATTACAACCTCTAATAAGGGTGATAATTCTTTTTTTGAAAAAGTTATTAGAGAAGTATTAATTTTTTCTAGATATAACTGGATTTCTATAACTGGGCACCAAAGAGCGGAAATTCCGATAATTAAAAGTGATGAAATAATATGTGATAATAATTGTAAGGAGGGCTTAGTTTATGGAATTTTATCATTGATGATATTATTTTTAGGATTTATTCGTATTATATTTTTATACAAGAAAACACAAGACAAACAAAGGAGAAATTTTTTGCTTCTTATGCTCATTTGGGCTGGTGGTGTTTCTATACTATATTTACCTCTTGTTTATGATTTTGTTGGTAGATTTTTCCTATTATTCATACCAATTTCAATAATATTTGTAGGTATAATTCTACATGAAATACAAAGTTTTAAATATGGAAATTTTATTGTAAATACTATCATCCTAGCTTTAATCGGAAGTAATTTCATATTTACATCTATCTATTTTTATGAATTAAAACAATCAAGTGTTGATATGAACTTTGATAATAGAAGTGATTATATATTAGGAGAAAAAACTCGTATTACGTATGCACAAATATCTGAAATTTTTGATTATATGATATTAATTCAGAAAAAAAATGATTTTCCTATATTTTTGCATGGGCAGTCAGAATTTGAAAGGGTGTTTAGGAAATTTAATTATGAAGAAAATATATTGAGGAGGATACCAAGGGATTTAAATCCTTTGTATAAGGATGCAAATTATTTTTTTATAATTAGAACACAATCAGATTTTAAAAGGACTCTTAAAAATTACAGGAAAGCATTCGAAATAATAAAAGAAAAGAACTTTGGAACATTGACAATTTATCATGTGAAACCAAAGGAAGAATTTATAACAGGTCAAAAAGTTGAGTTTGCAAAGTTTAAATATACTGATCCAGTTTTTGCTAAGCATAGGCAAGTGAGATATCTATGGCATCAAATTTTTTCAGGATGTAGATACGACTATATGACAAAAAAATGCGAAAAAAAATAAAATTATTGCCATTGATAATAATAAGGTATAAGTACTCAATAGAAATATAATATCTTACAAAATATAAAGATAATTTAATAATTGTAGATTTTATGTAAAATTAGTATACTTATGATAAGTAAGAATGCATAAAGATAGTAAATTATCAAGGAATTATTTAATACTAAAATTAAAAATGAACAGTTTTAAATTAAACTCAGACTTTTTATGATACTTGGAAATATTTTAGAGCTAGGGAGCTTCAGATAGAAAAAGGATTTAGCATTGTGAAAAAAAAACAGAGAAAGAAAAAGGTATTTTTCTAGACGATAACGTAGATAAAGTTATAGCTAAATGTTTTAGTTTGAGTTGTGTTGAAATTTTTAAAAAAAGTGCATTGAGGTCAAAAAATTTGAAAATTTGTATGATGAACTGAGTTTATAAGAAAAATAAAATTTGAATAATATTTTTTTCTATAAAAAATGGAGTGAATGATTAGAAATGATTATGTAATTTAGTTCAAAATGAGTTCTGGTAATTGCTTGAAATTCAGAAGGATACACTTTTAAGTGTTGTTGTGTAATCTTTGAGGAATATTTAGGTGACAAGATTTAGATTTATAAAAAAATGCTAAATATTTGAATTTTGAAAAGGTCGCAGGAAAAACTAAAAAGAATGATGTAAAATTGATAGCGATAATTAAAGTTTAGTAAAATTATATTTAGTCAGTTATCTACTCATTTATAAAGTATAGTTATTTCAAAAGTGAATCAAATATTATACAAAAAGTAAAAATTTAACAATTTATAAATTCAGAAATATAAAAATGTTAAATTGTTTTTATAAAAATAATTTTATGCGTTAGGATTTTTGAGGAGTTTATTGTATTGAGGTGAATATGCTTCACACGCCTTTATTATAATGATGTTATTTAAAAAATTAATTTTAAAAGTATCACTATTTAGCTCTGTGTTTAATCAGTTTTTAAAATTGCTCCAGTACTTGCGTTTGTTACTAATTGTCTATATTGTTTAAGCCAAGTAGAGTTTATATCTTTTTTGACTGGAATAAATTTCTTTCTTCTGTCTTTTAATTCGTCGTCACTAACTCGTAATTCTAAAATAAATTTGTCTACGTCTATAAATATTTCATCACCATCAGCTATAAGTCCTATTACACCACCTTCAGCAGCTTCAGGACTTATATGTCCGATACATGCACCGCGAGTACCTCCAGAAAATCTACCATCCGTTATGAGGGCTATGGATTTATCAAGTCCCATTCCAACCACTAAAGAAGTTGGAGATAGCATTTCCTGCATTCCAGGACCACCCTTAGGACCTTCGTATCGTATTACTACTACATGTCCTTTAATAACATCTCCTTTAGAAATTCTATCAACAGCTTCTTCTTGAGAATTAAAACAAATAGCTTTTCCAGTAAATTGTCTCATAGATTCATCAACTCCTGCAGTTTTTATTACTGAACCTTCCCTTGCTAAGTTACCATATAAAATTGCAAGTCCGCCGACTTTAGAAAAGGAATCTTCATTTCTGCGAATTACATTTTCATCTAATATTTTAGAATCCTTAATTCTTTCAAGTAGAGTCTTACCTTCAATGACTAGGTTATCCATTACAGGAGCAGTAGAAGAATCATTCAATTCATTCAAAAGAGCACTTATTCCACCAGCTTTGTCAATATCTTCTATATGAATTTCTGGGCGTGAAGGAGATACTTTCAAAATATTTGGAACTAATTTATTTATTTTATTTATATCGGATAATTTGAAGTCAATTCCTGCTTCTTTTGCAATAGCTAGCATATGTAAAACAGTATTTGTGCTACCTCCCATAGCCATATCAGCAATAAATGAATTTTTTATAGCGTTTTCTGTTATTATATTTTTAATTCTGAACTTTTCTGTTAAATTTTCACTTTTTGCTATTTCACAAATTCTTTTAGCTGATGCTCTTATTATTCGCTCTTCACGTTGTTTAGTTTGTGCTAAAATTGTACCGTTGCCTTTTAAGGCTATTCCCATAACTTCTGCAAGAATATTCATACTATTAGCTGTGAACATACCTGAACATGAGCCACCTGAAGGACAAGCACTTTTTTCAATTTCTTCTAAATTTTTCTGTGTAATCTCTCCCTTTTTATATTGACCAACGGCCTCAAATACAGTTATTAAATCAGTTGTGGTAGTTTTATTACAAGTATCTGCGACGGGACATTTACCAGCTTTCATAGGACCGCCTGTTGCAAAAATAGTTGGAATATTGATTCGAAGTGCTCCCATAATCATACCTGGAGTTATTTTATCACAATTGGATACACAAATCATAGCGTCAAATTTATGAGCATTTACCATTGTTTCCACGGAATTTGCAATAAGTTCTCTGCTTGGCAGAGAATATAGCATTCCATTGTGACCCATAGCAATTCCGTCACATATTGCTATCGTATTAAATTCAAATGGGACACATCCATTTTTTATAATTTCATCTTTTATAATTTTTCCGTAGTCATTTAAAAAAAAATGACCAGGAACAACTGAGGTATAGGAATTAGCAATTGCTACAAAGGGTTTTTTGAAATCAGAATCTTTAAGTCCCGTAGCTCTAAGTAAGCTTCTTTGAGGTGCTTTACTAGCTCCTTTTTTTATATTATTACTTCTCATGTAGAAAAATTGAATAATTATTTAGTATAGTTTCTATAATATAACAATATCACATAATATAAATACTTCAAAATTATACAAGGAAATGTATTTAAGTAGAGACTGTAAAGCTAATTTATTAGTAAAAATTAAGAAAATAGATTTGAATATATTTCCTAAAGTCTTTAGTTTGTATGGTTTTTGTAAATTGTATTTTGAGAAAAAATAACAAAAATAATAATTTTTAAAGTTTTACAGATACTCCTTAAAACCTATAAAAAAATGGCATAGTTGGTATTTAGGAATAGATTCAGTATTTAAATATAATTAGTAATTCAAATTTCTTTATAATTCATACTAAAAATTGTTTTACAAGTTCTTTTATTTTTATGATGCAATACTTATTTTGATAATTGATAAAAATGGAATAAAATTTGACAAAATCTAAATGATTTGTTATGATGACCTTATTAAGTAATTAGTTTAAGCATAATATATGAAATATTTAGTAAGTGTCTTGAGTATAGTTAGTTCGTTAGCTATATTTATGACATCTGTTCATGCTTCTGAAGGAGATGTAAACATAAAGGATAGAGTGATATTTGAAGGCTCAACTTCAAATGGAGCTAGTTTGCATAATGATGATAGATATGGAACATCTGTTGCAAATATTGGTGATTTAAATGGCGATGGTGTAGATGATTTTGCAATTGGTGCTGTACTTGGTGATGATAAAAATGGAGAAATTCATATTCATTTTATGAAGCAAAATGGTGATATAGAGCGAACAGTGGAGATTAATTCAAAAACCAAAAATTCAGGATTGACATATGGTGAATATAATAGATACGGTTCTTCTATCGTAGGACTTGGAGATATTGATGGTGATAATATAAATGATATAGCTGTAGGAGCAGAAGGTGAGTTTGATTTAGAGGAAAAAACAAGAGGTGCAGTATATTTACATTTGATGAATAAAAATGGTAGCATAAAAGAAACTAAAAAAATTATCTCTACTGAGGAAAATAAATATAATGGAGATATGTTTGGTTCAGCATTAGCTAGCGCAGATTATAATAATGACGGAAATATGGATTTAGCAGTTGGTGCAAAAGGAAATGATGAAGGATATGTAACTTTTTTATTTTTAAAGTCAAATGGAGATGTTAAAGAAATATTTGAAATAAGTAATTCGACTGAAAATGGTGCGAGTAGTTTAGCTGAAAATGCAATGTACGGTTCTTCTATTGCTAATTTGGGAGATATTGATGGTGATGGGGTAAATGATATAGCTGTAGGAGCTCCAAATGATATAGGGAGCAAAGAAAAGGATGAGTGCGATAAAGGGAAGTACTGTCAGCAAGGTTCTGTATATGTGCATTTAATGAATGATGATGCTAGTATTAAAAAAACAATTTTATTGCACTCAGAAAATTTGCAGATTGATACGCTAGAATTGGGAGATCGTTACGGAGTGTCTGTTGCAGGAGGTGATTTCAATAAAGATGGTGTGATGGATATAGCTGTAGGAGCATCTGGAAAGTGGAGTGATGAAGGAGTTGTTTATTTGCATATTTTAAATGAAGATATTGAAATCGTAGAAACTGAAGCTATAGATGATAATACACCAAAAGGAGCTAGAGAAAATGATGGAGATGATTTTTATGGAGCTGCTATAGCGAATATTGGAGATTTTAATAATGATGACATAGAAGACTTATTAGTGGGTTCATATGGATTTGAGGGCGGAATGGCTTACTTGCATTTTTTGAATAAGAGTTTGGCAGAAAGTCAAAATACAAAAAAAGAGATAAATAGTTCTGGAGATATTTGTGATGTTTCTAGTATAGAATATTCACCAATTTATAGATTATACAATACTACTACAGGATTTCACCTATACACCAGAGGAGAGGAAGATAGAGATAAAATTTTAAATAGATGGAATGCTTTTGAATTTACTGATCAGGGACCAGCATTTTATGCAAGTTTGGATGAAACGTGTGAAAACACTACTCCGATTTATAGGCTTTATAATAACAAAACAGGTGCTCATCTGTATACCAGAGGAGTAGAAGATAGAGATAAAATCCTTAATAAATATTCAGATTTTGAGTATACTGATTGGGGACCAGCATTTTATGCAAGTCTTACAGATGATGGAACTACTCCAATTTACAGATTATACAACACAAAGACTGGTGTTCATCTATATACAAGAGGTAAGGAAGATAGAGATAAAGTTATGAATAAATGGCCAGAATTTGAATTCACAGACGGATATCCTGCATTTTATGCAAGACTCTCTAATTAGTTAACTCTTTCTAGACTTATTTCGAGATCGTGTAAAATATCATATTTTTATTTATAAAAATATGATATTTTATTAAATAGTAAAAAAACAAATTAATTGTCGCACAAGAAACTGAAAGTGTTTCTTCTGAATATGTAATATTTTATGATATGTTTAGAGATGATTTTTAAAGCAATCAAAAAAATAAATTATCAAATATATTTTTATCTTGAAGAAATATGAATAATTCAGATGTTAAGATTTGAATTTGTAAAATTTTAAATATTTGAATTTTTTTTAAAAAAAACATAGATTAAAATCAAAAAAAATGATGTAAAATTGATAGTGATAATTAGTGCTAAATAAAATTATATTTTCCTTTGATAATTTTTTTGCAATTTTACAATAATGTAAATTAACTTTATACTTAAGGAGGAGATATAAAGCTAAATGCTTAGTAAATATCAAGAAAATAAATCTAAATTATATTTTACAAAAATATAATAAAAAAGAATAATTTTTGGAGTTTTTCAGGCACTCCCTAAACAAAGAATTAATTTTTAATAGTATAAAATATATGGTGTATTCTGATAGTAACTTAAGCAATGCAGAAAAACAAGCTAAAAAAAGACGTCTAGTGTTACAACAATTGGCATTTAATTCTGATTTGAAAAAAAATGAGAGAGAGCAAGAAAATATACTATCTGAAAATAGAGTAATAAAACTGAAAATAAGCAGGTTAAGAGCAGATAAGGATATCAATGATAAAAAATTAAAAAAAATAGAAGAAGAGAGATTTTTTCTAAAAAATAAATTAAGACATTTAAAAAAAGAGATTATGGATATTCGGCATTTTTTAAGAGATGATGTATAATAAATTGAGGCAGAGTAATATAGTATAAAATTATGGGATACAATAAATTGGGAGATATGTTTGAAGAATTGCTTAGTAAAAAGAATTTTTCATCTAGAACTAGAGATAAATTAAATAGATTTGTTTCAGAATTGAATAGTAATGTTAAGAATAAAGATGATTTAAGGAGCATAGTTAATTCTGCTAATCTTTTAAAAAGTTTACTAAAAAAAGAGGGCATTATAAATTCGGAGTTTGATAATATTATAAATAATATATCTAAAAAATTGTAGTATGAAAGTTTCAGAGATTAAGAAGAAATATTTAGAATTTTGTAAAAAAAATGGTCATGTAATAGTTCCATCAGATGCACTTGTGCCAGATAATGATTCAACGACATTATTTACTGGATCTGGAATGCAACCGCAGATCTCATATTTATTAGGAGAGGCTCATCCAGAAGGAGCTAGAATAGCAAATAGTCAAAAATGTTTTCGTACAGAGGATATAGATGAAGTAGGTGATAATAGACATACAACTTTTTTTGAGATGCTTGGAAATTGGTCTTTTGGTGATTATTTTAAAAAAGAGCAATTAAGATGGATATTTACATTTTTGGTAGATGAAGTAGGTTTAGACCCAAAAAAAATATATATAACATGTTTTATAGGAGATAAGAGTAATGATATACCACAAGATTTTGAATCAGTAGAAATTTGGAAGAAATTATTTAAAGAGAAAGGTGTTGAAGACGTAAAGGTTGTAGAGTTGGGAACTGAAGCTCAAGGATATAAAAAAGGAATGCAAGGAGGTAGGATTTTTTATTATGATGCATCAAAAAATTGGTGGTCTAGAAGTGGAAGGCCTGATAAAATGCCTCAGGGAGAGCTTGGTGGACCAGATAGTGAAATGTTTTATGATTTTGGAAATGAGCATGATACTAAATGGGGCAAAGAATGTCATCCAAATTGTGATTGTGGCAGATTTATGGAGATAGGTAATAATGTTTTTTTGGAATATATAAAAAATAATGATGGAACATTTGACTTGTTGCCTAAAAAAAATGTAGATTTTGGTGGTGGACTTGAAAGAATTGCTGCTGCTTCAAATGACGACGCGGATATGTATAAAATAGATGTACTAAAAAATATAATAGTAAAAATAGAAGAAATAAGTGGTATAAGTAGTGAAAAAGAGAAATTTAAATTTCGTGTAATTGCTGACCACATAAGAGGTGCAATTCATATGATTTCTGATGGAGTAATTCCCTTAAACAAAGAACAAGGGTATATCCTCAGAAGACTTCTTAGACGAGCATTTTTTTATGCTACAAAAATTGGATTTAAACAAGGTGATATTTGTAAACTTGTACCACAGATTATTGAATATTATTCTGAAGAGTATCCGAAAGTTTTGGAAAATAAAGATAGCATTATCCAAGAAATAAAAGAAGAAGAAGATAAA
The DNA here is from genome assembly GCA_947311515.1 of Candidatus Moraniibacteriota bacterium. GTDB lineage: Bacteria > Patescibacteriota > Minisyncoccia > Moranbacterales > JALWEZ01. The sequence goes on from CAMZLB010000005.1 coordinate 36,582, forward strand.
TTTCATAATACATTAGTAAAGGGTTTGAAAAAGTTGGAGAAAATACTAAATAACGATGGAGAGATTTCAGGTAAAGATGCATTTATACTTTTTACAACATATGGTTTTCCATTAGAGTTGACTCTTGAAATTGTAGAGGAAAGAGGCTTGAAAATAGATAGAGATGTATATAATATTGAATTTGAAAAACATAGAGAGTTATCACGAACTGCTTCGTCTGGAAAATTTAAGGGAGGATTAGCTGATAGTAGTGAACAAACCACAGCACTTCATACATGTACACATCTTATGCTTGCAGGACTTAGAAAGGAGTTAGGAAATGATGTTCACCAAGTAGGCTCAAATATTACAGCGGATAGAACTAGATTTGATTTTACTCATGGAGAAAAAGTTGAGCGTAAAGTTTTGGATAAGGTAGAGGATTACGTGAATGGTGCAATACAAAATACTGCAAAAATTTCATTATCTAGAATGTCAAAAGAAGAAGCAATAGAAAAAGGTATTGAGGGTAGTTTTTGGGAGAGATATCCCGACATTGTAAATGTGTATGTAATTGAAGATATGAAAGGTAATATATATTCCCGGGAACTTTGCGGAGGTCCTCATTTAGGTGATTTGTCAGAGATAAAAGAAAAAACATTTAAGATCTTAAATGAAAAATCTTCTTCTTCGGGAGTTAGGAGGATAAAAGCAGTGTTATCTAATTAAATAAAAATAAATATGTCAGTACTATCACAAAAACCACCAAAAGGAACTCTTGACTGGACTCCTAATGAATTTAAAATTCGTTCATATATCTTTGATAAATGGAGGGAAGTTTGTCTTAGTTATGGATATAGAGAATATCTTACTCCTATAGTAGAGAGTGCAGAGTTGTATCGTGCGAAATCTGGAGAGGATGTAGGAGGTAATGAGCTTGTGACTTTTCTTGATAGAGGTGGTAGAGAACTTTGTATAAGACCTGAGATGACTCCAAGTGTTACTAGAATGGTTAGTAAATTTTATGGAACAACACAAAAGCCAATAAGATTGTTCTCTATTGCGAATTTTATGAGAAATGAGAGACCTCAAAGAGGTAGAAATAGAGAATTTTGGCAATTAAATGTTGATATGTTTGGTCTTTCTAGTGAAGAATCTGATTTAGAAATTATTGAGATTAGTTTGGAAATAATGTTAGCATTTAATCCACCAAAAAATTCATTTGAAGTTCATATAAATCATAGAGGTATTATAGATATTATATTAAGTGAAATAGGTGTTAATGATGATGATAAAGTTAAAATTTCAAGAATTTTAGATAAATGGCACAAGCTTGATGATACAAAACTTAAAGAAATGTTAAATGAGATTGTATTAGAAGATGAGGCGTATGTAATTTTGAATAAGTTTATGAATTCTTCTTCATGTGATGAATTAGAAGATATTTTACCGAATATTAAAACAAATGAGTCATTTGTAGAAATGAAAAATATAATAAAGAATCTTTCAGAAAGAGGTTATGGTGAATATATAAAGTTTAAGCCTGATATTATAAGAGGCTTTGATTATTATGACGGTGTTATATTCGAGGTATTTGATAATCATCCTGATAATAATAGAGCATTATTTGGAGGTGGTAGATATAATGGATTAGCAAGTTTATTTGGTCTTGAGAGTTTTCCATCTATAGGATTTGCTCCAGGTGATGAACCTATAAAATTATTTTTAGAGAGTTATGGAATGATAGAAGAGGTGCTCGAGTTTAAAAAAGAAGATCTTTATTATATTCCAATGATAGATGATACTGTTAGTTCCTATGTTTATACTGTAGCACGAAGCCTCAGAAAGGAAGGAAAATCTGTTGTATGTGGACATATCAAGCAAACTATAGGTAAGGCTATAGATTACGCAGAAAAAGGTGATTTCTCTCATATAGTTATAGTAGGAGCAAAAGAAAAAGAAAATGAAAAATATAAAATATGTGAGTTTAGATCTCATAAAAGCATAGATTTAAAAGGAGTTGAGGGCGGGGAAGTTTCTAATAATCTTAAAAATGAAATTATTGAAGACAAAGAAATTTCTAATAAAAACTCTGCAAAAGTCCAGGAAGAAGAAGTTATTGATGGAAGTATGGATGATAGCATAAAAAAAGAGGAGAATCTAAGAAATGATAAATCTTTTAAATTAAGTGAGAAAGCTACTGTGTTGAGTGATAAAATAAATTCTGTAAAAGAAGAAGGAAATTCTCACTTTTTTGATGTAGAAAAAGATTCTAAATAAGTTTGTATGCATTGTAAAAAAGTGTAACATAATACGAATCACAAATTTAAAATATAGTTTTTGCTTAAAAAAGGTCTTTAAAACTTCAAAAATTACTCTTTTTATTTTTTATAAAATGCAATTTACAGAAAACTATGTAAGTAAAGGTTTTTGGAAATATTTTTTAGAGTAATTTTCTTAATTTTTTACTAATAGTTAGTTTTGTAGGTTTTCATTGATAATATTATTTTTGGGTCTAAAATACTTTAGCGAGAAAATATGCTAAAACACCTAGTGATTAAATCCAAAAAACAATTATTTAGCCCATATACACATTTCTTAGTGCAAATTAGGGAAGTTTACGGTATTTTTGCGCAGATAAAACAGCGTAAAAAATTTCCCATTATACAAAAGTAAGTAGAAAAACAACTACCAAAATATTTAATTTAGTATGAAAAAGAATACTGGAATCAACAATTAAAAATTATCAAAAAATATCAGGAGAGATAGAATTAGATAAAAGTTATTTTGGACCAAAAAAACAAGGAATAAAAGAGGTGAGGGAGCAGGTTATAAGATACAAAATATCAGTATGTATAGACAGACCTTATTTTTTAGATATAGGATTATCTATTTTAAAAGATAGACTGTAAAAATACATAAATCAACCCAAGTTCTAAAAATTTATTTCAAAAGAAGTTAATTTTATTTAATTTAAAATAAGATGTACTTTTCTGCTATTTATTACTCTTAATCTATGAATGTTATTTAAAGGAATAACTTTTTCTATTTCTTCCAAAAAAAATTTGCTACTATATTTTTTTTAAGTATCATATTGTTTTGTTTTTATTATGCGTATAGTATATTATTATGAATATATCACGTTATCTACATTTCTTCAGGATAAAAATAATGTATTGTAGTAATTTAAAAATATTTATTAATTCTTTTTAACTATGTTAAATATTTCTAAATTTAGTTTTGTTATGTCGCGTTTCCATTAAAATTTTAATAACTCGTTTAGTCTTAATATTTTCAAAGACGTTTATTTTTGTAAATCTTTGTTCAATATCAATCATTACTCTCGCATGTCAACAAAAAAGCGTGTTTTTTATTATTTCCGTTATATTAGAGTTAATTATCAATTAATTTTTGTGATTCTCCCTTTGTTTTTGTACTGATTACATTGTGAAATTAAGTATTTCTTAGTTTTTATATGTTTCATATATTATCTGTAAAGTACTATTTTAATAGTGCTTTTTAAGAAATAGATTTTTTGTATCGCCAGGGGGAATCGAACCCCCGTTACCAGGATGAAAACCTGGCGTCCTAACCACTAGACGATGGCGACTCGTCTCAATACATAAAGAACGAGCAAATTCTAAGAATAAAAAGAACTCTGTCAAAAAATTTCGCGGGATTTTATTTAATACCTAAATCTTTTTTCAAAGCATGAATATGCCGTGCAGTCGTTGTATCTGTTCGTTTTAGTTTCTGGATTTTTTTTATTCCGTGCATGATTGTGGTGTGATTTTTTCCACCAAAATCTTTTCCAATTGCTTCATAACTCATTCGCAAAACATCTTTACATAACAACCACGCAATTTGTCG
>CAMZLB010000006.1 GCA_947311515.1 Candidatus Moraniibacteriota bacterium
ATTGTAGTAGTAATTTTTGGAGTTGTCTTTTTGGTTTTACAAAAGACAGATAAAGTAAAATTTATTAAAAACCAGTCAGAAAAAAAATGCAATCATCTCTTAGTGCTGAAGAGGATATTTGTTTATATTTATCAAATATATCGCCATATGATTGCGAAAATCATAAATGCAGTGTTGATGATATAAGTAGTTATCGGGATGTTTTTTATGTTTGTCCGGGTCCAGAAGAATTTCCAATGGGACAAGGGTATTTTTTAAAGGTTAGTAAAAAGTCAGGTAATATTGAAGTTACTGGATTAACAAATTAAGTCGACTGGTTAGCAACTCAAGAGAACGCTATGCATTCATTTTGGTTTTTGTTTGATAAAATATAAGGAAGCCAAAATAAACCCTAATCTAACAGCGGATATGAGGTCTAGCTCTTGCAGAGCCTCAATTCACAAATTACCTTCGGCAACTTCTTATGTCCGTAAACGTTGTCAAAAATTCTGTTATGTTTCATTTTTAACAACGTGCGTGAATATGTTGGGTTAGAATGTGATATACTATAAAAAATATAAAGAAAAAAATATGGAACTTCTTACAATATCGTATATGCGTTTAATTCGTCCAAATCTCCTCCGCTACGCTATGGAGACTTCGCATGTTGTGCGGTATTAGAAGCAATTAGAATTATAAATATAAATTTTATGGAAATAACATTACCAAAAAAATAGATAATTCAGAAGAAACAATAAATTCTTCTCGAATAGTTGTTATTGGTGCAAATGGTTCAGGAAAGACAAGATTTGGTACTGATATTGAAAATCGGTATAATAGTAAAACTCATAGAATCTCTGCACAAAAATCATTGACAATGCCAAATGAGGTGAGTACAAAATCAATAGTAAGAGCAGAAGCAGAGTTTATGTTTGGAGGTTATTATCCTGACACAATAAATCAACAGTTAGAGCACCTAAATAATAAAAAATATAAAAGATGGGGAAATAAGCCTAATACATTTTTGTTAGATGATTTTGAAAAATTAATGGTCTTGCTTCATACAGAAGAATATGAAGAATCAGTTAAGTTCAAAGAAGCATACACACCTAATCAACCAGATGACAAACCAATAACAAAACTTGATAGAATTCAAATCATTTGGGAAAATGTCCTACCACATAGGCGATTAATAAAAAAGGCAGGAACAATAGAAACTTATCCTGTTGAAAATTCTGAAAATATTTATAATGCTTCTGAAATGAGTGATGGAGAACGCATTGTGTTTTACTTAATTGGAGAAGTTCTTTCAGTACCTAAAGACGCAATTATTATTATTGATGAGCCTGAAATGCATATTCATAATTCAATAACAAAAAAACTATGGGATGAAATTGAATCTGAAAGACCTGATTGTACTTTTATATATCTTACACACGATATAGATTTTACTACTTCACGACAAGATGCTTTTAGAATTTGGGCAAAGTCTTTTAATGGTTCAGTTTGGGATTATGAAATACTTCCCGATGATTCTCATTTACCTGAGCAAGTTTATCTTGAAATATTAGGGAGTAGAAAACCAATTCTTTTTATAGAAGGAGATAGCTCAAGTATTGATTATAAATTACTTCAAGTAATTTTCAATGAATATACTACCAAGCCGCTTGGAAGTTGCCAAAAAGTATTTGAGACTACAAAATCATTTAATGAACAACGTGACTTTCATAATATTGCATCTCTTGGTTTAATAGATAGAGATAGAAGAACAGATGATGAAATCAAATATATAAATAAAAATAATCCTAATATTTGGGTTACAAGTGTCGCGGAAATAGAAAACTTTCTTTTGCTTGAAAAAGTTATCAAAGAAGTTACTACAAATATGATGAAAGATTCTGATGAAGTATTTAATCAGGTTAAATCCAATATTATAGAATTTTTTAATGTTCAAAAAGAAAAACAAGCATTAGAACACTCAATATCAAAAGTTGAAAGACTTTTTAAAAATGCAACAGATAGTACTGCTGTGAAGACTATTACAGAATTTGATAGTAGCCTAACTACTTTTTGGGATGAATTTAATGTTCAGGATATTTACACAGAAGTACTTTCCGAATTTCAACAGTTAATAGATAATACTGATTATGATGGGATTTTGAAGGTATTCAATAATAAAGGTATGATAGCTAATTCAAAGGTAGATAGTTTATGTAGTTTGTACACAAAAGATGATGCATATCTTAATTATATAATTGACATATTAAACAAAAATAAGGATAGAGCTGCAAGAATAAAATAAGCTATAAATGAAAAGATTGAAAAATGTCTATAAATCACTGGGTAATAATTTGAATGATGGTATTTTCTACCCTGTTGCTAATATATATATATTGTTTATAGGTTCTATTTTTTATAATAAAGAAACAAAAAATAATAAAAGAAGAAAGTCAGGGATAGTAAAAATTAGAAAGAAGGGTAACTTATAGGTTCGCTTCAGTGTAGTACAACTTACTAAAAGAAAATAACCTTTTATATTTGAGGGCAAAAATCAATTTTAGAAATTCGCTCTTACTGTGAGTAGGAGTTTGAGTAATTATTTAGAGTTAAGTGTGGTATTATTGAATCTCAAAATAAAAGCGAGTTTCAAAATCTGCTTCAGTAAAAGCAACTAAGAATTTTGAAAAAAAATAAAAAATTGGTATGATGATAGTATATTTTAACTTTAAACTTTTATGCTAGAAGTAATCTTTACCTATATTCCTTCGTATTTTGTTGTCTTGATTGCCGTGTGGTGGTTTTGGCATGGTTGGAATACATGGACAGCCCTTAAGGGAAGAGAACAACAGGGATATCGTGAGTATGTTGATAAAGCGAGTAATGAGAAAACACCTTTTGTGTTATTAGAGGAGAAAGCGGAGAAATTTGAAAATCAGTTAACAAAATTTATTGGAGAGAATGGTAAAAAAAATAAATGGCGTGATTACTTTACTCCTGAATTATTTTTTATAGCTTTCTTACTCGCTTTGGCATATTCTTCCGGTTTATTTATACTTAATTGGTTTTTGGGTGGAGATAATCAATTTTTTGGAGTTGAGATTATAACAAATCCATTTAATATACCGATCATTTGGCAAAAAATAGTACTAGCACTATTGCTAACAACAATAGTGATATTTAGCTTCATCGAATCATGGTATGAAGTAGCTATTTTGGTTGGCGCTGTCGCTCTCGCTGGCGCTCTCGCTGGCGCTCTCGCTCTCGCTCTCGATGGCGCTCTCGCTGTCGCTGTCGCTGTCGCTGGCTCTGGCGCTGGCGCTCTCGTTGACACTGTCGCTGGCACTGTCGTTTTCGCTGGCGCTGTCGCTGTCGTTGTCGTTGACACTGTCGCTGGCACTGTCGTTTTAGCTGGCGTTCTTCTCATTATAATATTCTTTTCATACATAAAAAAGAGAACTTTATTTAATGCACTCATTAGTTTATATATTTTTTTAGCACTAGCAGTAATTTATTGGGAATTGAGTCATGGGCGAATTACTTCTCACGATCAAATTCTTATTATTTTTATGTTTTTATTACCTTTAGTGAACGCTGTTTCCGATTGGGTGTCATATGCTGCGACGCGATTTATCTTTGATAAATCTAGAAAAGAATTAAAAACAAGTGATGAAAAACAATGGTGGAAAATTATTGTAAAGTATGCTGGATGGGATATCGTGGTTGCCTTTATTATGTTCTTTGTAATGTCAGGACTTTTATTTGGTTTATTTTGGGTACTGGGAGATATAACACCAGATTCTCCTTTTAGTGTTTCAGGATTGTGGCGTTTGATCGTGAGTGAAAATACACTAAAAGAACATCTTTGGATTTGGGTGATGGTATTTTCTACTTTGTTGCCAACCGCTATGCATATTGTTTATGGTATTATGGCTTTGTTTACAGGTTTTATTTTTTATGATAAAAAAAGAAAAAAACGTTTAATTGGCAAACTGAAGGAGATAAACTCAGAAAATGAAAAAGGTGAAAGTTTGGTACCCTCTCTCGATGCTCGCTTATATGCTTTTTTGCACATAGAGTTAAGAAGGATGTTTTCAAAATGGGTGCTTATTCCAATCTCAATTTTAGCTGTTGGACTGTTGTGGCAAGTAGTAGTTGGGATTTCATTTGTGATTGCACACTAAACTGAAAGAAGAAAATTAGGGATGGTAAAAATGAGAAAGGATGTTCCAGTGTAGTGTAATATACTTTTTATTAAATTTAATTGAATTAATCTTGTATTGGGTTAGTTAATTTAGTTCAAAAGTGATAATTAACCTATTATATCATCATATCTTTAAAATAAAATTTATTTAATCATTTAACTAACATAATATAGTGCATTAAAGAGGCTATACAAATCTAGTATTCTAGGTTTTGCAGTCTTCTTTGTTTTTTAAATATTAGACAAATTATTGTGCATAATAGCAAAAAACTTGTCAATATAATTTAAATTTATAATATACTTTGGTATGTTGAATATGAAATATACACTTAAATCTTAATAATTTATTTGCAAAATATATCTATTCATGTATAATGTAAATTATGATAAATAAAAAAGATACATTCAGAGAACTTCTGCTAGGTAGTAATTATATCTATGGTAGTTTTGAATTGTATCTATTTTAACTTAAAGATTTAACTCAAAGCTTTCATATATTTAGGAGGCTTTTTTTAATATTTAAATCAATGAAAATGAAAAAAACATTATATGATAAAATTTTTGATTCTCATGTTATAAAAAAATACAAAGATAGTTATTTAATAAAAATTGATAGAATGCCAGGACATGAAGTTACTAGTGCACAAGCTTTTTCAGATATGGAATTAAATAAAAGAACTCCATGGAATATTAATCAATTACTTTTTGTAGAAGATCATAATACTCCAACTGATGGAGGATATGATTCTATAACAGATGCTAATTCAAAAAAACAAATTGATACACTTAGAAACAATATAAATAAATATAAAATAAAAAAGTTTTACCCACTTTCTGATGATGGAAATGGTATTGTGCATGTAGTTTCTACTGAAACAGGATTTATTTTACCTGGAACTACTGCGGTTTGTGGTGATTCACATACAGCTACTTATGGAGCTGTCTCTTCACTTGCTTTTGGTGTGGGTACTTCTGAAGTTTCTGTAGTACTGCAAACTGGTGTTTTAAGAGTTCAAAAGTTGAAAAATATGAGAATTGTAGTAGATGGAATTTTGAATAGCTTGGTAACTCCAAAAGATGTTATTTTGTATATAATTAGTAAAATATCTACATCAGGAGGAACTGGATATGCTATTGAATTTGCTGGAAAGGTTTTTGAAGATATGTCTGTTGAGGGTCGCATGACTGTATCAAATATGGCTATTGAGGCAGGTGCAAAAGTTGGACTTATTGCTTCAGATAAAAAAACCATTGAATATTTTTCTGGTAGAAAATTTACACCAAGTGGGGAGGAATTTAAAAAATTTAGTGAATTTGTAATGTCCTTAAAGTCTGATGATGATGCAGTTTTTGATAAAGAGTATATTTTTTACGCAGATGATATAGAGCCTCAAGTAACATATGGCACAAATCCTGCTGAAACAGTTGGTATTTCAAAAAAAATTCCAGATAATTCTAATGAATCTTCTCTTGAATATATGGGACTTGAAGTTGGTGAAAAAATTTCAGACATTAAGGTGGACAGAGTTTTTTTGGGCTCTTGCACAAATTCAAGAATTGAAGATTTGAGAATGGCATCAAAAATTCTTAAGAAAATAAATAAAAAACAACATAAAGATATAAAACAAGTTCTTGTAGTACCAGGATCTATGGAAGTCAAAAGAAAAGCGGAAGAGGAAGGAATTGATAAAATTTTTAAAGATGCTGGTTTTGAATGGAGAAATCCAGGATGTTCTGCTTGTCTTGCAATGAATAATGATATAATGCCAAGCGGAGAGCATATAGCATCTACATCAAATAGAAATTTTAGAGATAGACAAGGAAAAGGTGCTAGAACTCATTTAGTAAGTCCTATTGTTGCTATTATTGCAGCAACTTATGGACGGTTTATAATTCCAAAAGAGATTTTAAAATAACTTTATAGTATGAAAAAATTCAAAGACAAAACATATTTAAATGTTGCCGTATGGGAGAAAGAAAATGTCGACACAGATATAATAATTCCTTCAGATTATTTAAAGGTTATTAAAAAAGATGGATTAGGAAATTATTTATTTGATTCTATGCGATTTATAGATGATGGTCAGTTAGGTAAATTATCAAAAGATCGTAAAAAAAATAAAGACTTTTTTTTGAATCTTGATATTTATAAAGATGCAGAAGTTTTAATTGTTGGTAAAAATTTTGGATGTGGCTCTAGTAGAGAGCATGCACCATGGGCAATAAGTGATTATGGTTTTAAAGTTGTAATATCAGAATCTTTTGCTAATATCTTTTATGAAAATTCATTCAAAAACGGATTATTATTGATAGAATTAAAAAAAGATGAGATTAAATACTTGATGAATTATTATAATAAAGAAGAAAAAAAAGATAAAATTTATATAGATTTAGAAAATCAAATAATCAAAGCTGGAAATAAAGAATTTTCTTTTGAAATAAATGAAGGTAAAAAAAGATACTTAATATCAGGATTAGATGAAGTAGGAAATATTTTAGAAGAAATGAAAGGTGAAATAAAAAAGTTTGAAAAAGAACAAGAAAAAAAATATCCATTTTTATATAATGTTAATAATTAAATAAATAAAATGAAAAAAATAATATCTGTAGGTGCTGGTGATTATATAGGTCAAGAAGTAATGTTAGAAGCTATAAAAGTGTTAAATAAAATTGCTAAAAAATTTAATCATGAATTTGAATTTGAAAATGTTTTTGTGGGAGGAGCTTCAATTGATGAGTTTGGAGTGCCACTGCATAAATCTCAAATGGAAATTATAAATAATTCGGATGCATTGTTATTTGGCTCTATAGGTGGTCCAAAGTGGGATAATGTAGACTCAAACATTAGACCAGAAAAAGGAATCTTAGAACTTAGAAAAAATCTAGGAACTTTTGCAAATTTGCGTCCTGTAAAAATTTTTGATGATTTAGTTGAGGCTTCAACTATCAAGAAAGATATAGTAAAAGGTACTGATTTGGTAGTAGTTAGAGAACTTACTGGTGGTATATATTTTGGCAAAAGAGAGACAGGAGTAGATCAAATAGGTCAAAGATATGCAATAGACAGTATGAAATATACAGAAAAAGAAATAAAAAGGATCGCTAGGGTAGCATTTGAAGTAGCCAATAAAAGAAGAAAGAAAATATGTTCTGTAGATAAAGAAAATGTTTTGGATGTTTCTAAGTTATGGAGAAAGGTTGTTGAAGAAGTTTCGGTTGAATATCCTGATGTTGAGTTAAGTCATATGTATGTAGATAATGCTGCTATGCAATTAATTTTAAATCCAAGTCAATTTGATGTTATTTTGACAGGAAATATGTTTGGAGATATATTATCAGACACTGCATCAGTATTGGGTGGTTCACTGGGTATGCTTGCAAGTGCGTCTATGGGCGAGAAAGGAAATGTTGCAATGTATGAACCTTCTGGAGGTTCTGCTCCAGATATAGCAGGAAAAGGAATTGCAAATCCCATAGCACAAATCTTATCAGCTTCTATGATGCTTGATATTTCATTTGATATGAAAGAGGAATCTGAAGCAATAATTGATGCAATAGATGCAACTATAAAAACTTATAGAACACCAGATATTTATACAGAAGGAGCAATAAAGGTGACTACTAAACAAATGGGAGATTTTATATCTAAAAACATTTAAATTGTATAAGATTAATTTTTATACTTAATATAATTCTTTATTATGAGTGTGCCAAGTCAAGCCAAATTTCACGCAGGTAGTATAAAAGTACAACTCGCTGATTTTCTTGCTGATTATGTGTCGTATATTGACCAAGTACACAGTGGCGAAGAATTATTGATTTATAAAAAGGAAGACCCTTTTATGTGGATATTTTCTTTGGAGCAGAGTGATTTATATGAAAAAAATGAATTTAAAGATGAGTATCAAAATATTAAACTGATAGATTTTCTTGATAATCCCTTACAATATCTTACTATCGCAGAAAAAGAAAATGATATTTTTGTATTTGAAAAAAAGAATCCTGTTTTGGAATTAAGGTCTTATTACGAAGAAGAGTTTGAGTGATTATTTGGATTGTGGTTGTGATGGTGTTAAAGTATAAAATAAGTGCCAGTTTCAAAATTTGCTTTAGCTAATGCAGGCAAAAGTTTTGAGAAAAATAAAAAAACTGGTATATTGGGGAAGTGATAAGGAATGAGATAGTTGTGCATGGTTACATTATTTTTATAATAAAGTTACATTGTATATGTTTTAATGTATAAAAAATTATGAAAGAAAGAATTAAAAAAACAATATCGGAATCTGCATTATTACAACTATTACTTTTCCTTTTTGTATGTAGTGCAATCATTTTCTCAATCTTTTCAATTTATTTATTTATTACTGATGAATTTTCAATAGTACAAATATTTGAATGGAACACTTGGCAAATGACTCTTTTTCCATTTTTGAAAAATAATCTTATAGGAACTGCTCTTTTATCAATTTTTATATTATCTCCTTTGGGAAACTTTATTTCAGGTGAAATTTTTCCTGGATATAAAAAAAGCGAAGAAAATCATAACAAAACACAGGCTATGCTGGCTGAATTACTAAAAGGACAAGAGCAAGCAAATAAAAAGACTTTTATTGAGTTAGCAAAAGGAAGTATTTTTGAGGGAATGACGCTTGAAGAAGCAACTCAAAAATATAGAAATATGAAAGAAAAATTTAAAAAACTTTCTATTCCAGATAAAGAATTAGAAAAAAGAATTGATGAGTTGTTTAACAATCTTGAATACAATGAAGCAAAAAAAGTGATAGATGCATCTTTACAAAAACACGATAAAGATTCTGCTATATTACATTATAAAAAATCTTTAATTTATGAAGCGGAAATCAATTATCCAAAAGCAAAAGAAGAGCTTGAAGTTGCCTTGAAACTCGATGGTGAGAACTCTAATATTCTAAATCAATACGGAAGCATTCTTCATGATGTTGGTCAATACGACAAAGCGATTGAGTACTTTGAAAAGGCATTGAAGATAGATTTAAAAGCGTTGGGTGATGAACACCCAAATGTTGCGACTCGTTACAACAACCTCGGCTCGGCGTGGTATTCCAAAGGCGAATACGACAAAGCGATTGAGTATTATAAAAAAGCGTTGGAGATATTACG
>CAMZLB010000007.1 GCA_947311515.1 Candidatus Moraniibacteriota bacterium
GTATCCAAATAGGATATTAGATATTGGTTTTTTTGGTTTTGATACTGAGATAATAACTATCGGAGTAAGATTTTTTAGCTCAGAGAAGAAAATAATTCATAATTTAGAAGAAGAACTTAATAAAAAAAATGGATGGGAGAAAAATGAATGGGATTCAGACTAAATTGGAAAACACCTGCCGAAGTATTTTATGAAAAAACTGGAATTGATATTTATGGGTGTGTTGCAATAAAAGGTTGAATGTAGCAAATTTAAATTTGTGCAATTATGGATATTATGTTATACTTTATATTAAAGTAATGTCTTGAATGATAGAAGTAAATTACTACATTCAACTTTAATTTTATATAATAGATTTTAATTTTTAAAAGTGGCTTATCTATTGCCATGAAAGTATGTAATATTATGATGTATGATAAAGATATCCTTGATAAAATTGTAGAGGAAGTTAAACAAGAGGACAATAATAAAAAGAATGCGTTTAAAAAAAATGATTTAGAAGATAATGAGAAGACAGAGAAAACAACAGAAATAGATGAAAAGGGTATTCAAGATATGGGAAAGTTGCTTGAAACTGATAATGTGAAAATATTGGAAGTAGGCGATGTTGTAAAGGGTATTGTTACTGACATTAGTGGTAACATAGTATATGTAGATTTAAAACAAATTGGTATAGGAATGGTTGTTGGTAGAGAGGCTAAAAGTGGTCTAAGTACAGATTCTAAATTGGCAGTAGGTTCTGAGGTGGAGGCTGTTGTAACTGATTTGTATAATGAGGATAGTTATATAGAGCTTTCAATTCGTGAGGCATCATATGAAAAAGCATGGGATGATCTTCGTGATAAAAAAGATAAGGAAGAAACAGTTAAAACAAAAATTCTTGAAGCAAATAAAGGTGGTTTAATTGTTGAAATAAATGGAATAACTGGATTTTTACCAGTTTCTCAATTAGCCAGTAATAATTATCCTAGAGTTGAAGATGGAGATAGAAATAAAATACTTGAGCTATTGAAGCAACTTACTAATAAGGAATTAGGTGTTAGAATTTTAGATGTAAATCAAGAAGATGAGAAGCTTATTGTTTCAGAAAAGGCAGCGCATTCAGATCAAGAAAGAAAGGCTATAACTAAACTAGAAATTGGTCATATCGTAGAAGGTGAAGTTAGTGGAGTTGTTGATTTTGGTGCATTTGTTAAATTTTCAACTAGTAGTAGTGAGGATGCTCAAGCATTAGAGGGATTAGTTCATATTTCAGAAATTGCATGGCAGTTAATTGATAATCCAAAAGAACTAATGAAAGTAGGAGATAAAGTTAAGGCAAAAATTATAGGAATAGATGATACAAGAATATCTCTTTCAGTAAAAGCATTATTAAATGATCCTTGGAATTCAATTAAGGAAAAATATAAAGTAGGAAAAGTGTATAAAGGGAAAATTGATAAAATTAATCCTTTTGGAGCATTTGTTTATTTAGATAAAGATATACATGGATTAGCGCACGTTAGTGAATTTCAAGAAGCATTTCCAAAAAGAAAACTAGAAGAAACCGTAGAGGCTAATAAAGAATATGCTTGGAAAGTATTATCCATTGAATCTAAGTCACATCGTATGGGATTAGTTTTGGTAGTTGGAGAAGAAGCTGATAAAGTTTTCAAAACTGAAGAAAGTTAATACTTTTTATTAGTAGAAGAATCATAGAGACACATTAAAACCTTTGTGAAAGAGTGCTTTACAAAGGTTTCTTGTTCAATTTAAATATTTATTTATCAAAAAAATGAGCAATAATCAATTATTTATTATTTCAGGTCCTTCTGGTGCAGGAGAAGATTCTATAATTGAAGGATTAGCAGAGAGAATGAATATAAATAAAGCTATAACAACAACTACAAGAAAAAAAAGAGATGGTGAAGTTGAGGGGGTTGATTATTACTTCATAAGTAAAGAGAAATTTAGAGAAAATATAGATAATGGTAAAATGGCTGAATATGCTGAACATTATAATGGAAATTATTACGGAATAACAAAAGAGGAATTGTATAGAATACAAAGTAATGAATCAGTAGGAATTTGGAAGATTGATTATAAAGGTGTAGAGCAGGCAAAAAAAATGTTTCCTGGAATAATTGCAATATTTATTACTGCTGAATCTCTTGAAGTTTTGGAGAAACGTTTGAGGATGCGTTCAAATGTAACGGAGCAATACATAAATGAACGAATGACATATACGAAAAACTGGTTAGATCATACAGATATTTATGATTACACTGTCATAAATAAGCAAAATCAATTAGATAATGCTATAAGCGATGTTGAGAATATAATAAATTATCATCTTAAGAATTAAATAGATATAGAAAAATTGTGAAAAATCTACTTAAACATATTCAAAATGTAAATAATATTGAGAAAATGTGGTCCAAGGGAGATATTGTGGTACTTTGTGTTAGTGGTGGTTCTGATAGTATGTGCTTATTGAGTATTTTCGAATCATTGAAGAATAAAAAATACATCAAAACCATAATAATTGCTCATGTGAATTATGGTCTTAGGGGTGATGATTCAAAAAATGATGAAAAACTTGTGCGAAGGTATGCTAAAAAAAATTCTTTACATTGTGAGGTGCTTTTATTGAGTCAGGGAATCAATGGGGAAAATGAAAATGATTGGAGAAATATTCGGTATGATTTTTTTGAAAAAATAGCTAAAAAATATAATGCAGATTTAATAGTTCTAGGACATAATAAAAATGATCAAGCTGAAACATTGTTGCTAAATTTATTAAGAGGTAGTGGATTAGAGGGATTACGTGGAATGCCATATAAAAAAAATAAAATAATAAGACCATTATTAGGAGTAGAAAAAAAAGACATTATTGAATATTGTAGTAAGAAAAAAATTGAATATCGCAATGACTACACAAATAAAGATACAACTTTTTTACGTAATAAGATAAGAATTGAATTATTGCCTTATTTAAAAAAGAATTATAATCCAAAGATTATAGACACGTTAGCAAGAACTTCTTTCATTTTGGCTAATAATTATGATGATATAAGTAAACAAAGTAAAAATATATGGAATTATATAGATGAAGGAGTTGAATGTGAAAAAGATGAATTTTTGAAATTATCAGCAGTAGAACAACGAGAGGAATTAAGAAATGTTATTCAAAAAATAACGAAAAGTAAGCATAAAAAACAATTTAATGCTATAGAGGAATATAGAAAAGTCATATTGAGTGATAAAAATAAAGTTAAAAGTATTTGTGTTAATGACTTGAAATTTGAACAAAGAAATGGTAAAGTAAGGTTTATGTTAGCATGAGATCGTTAATGAAGTAGTGTTAATTTTTGGAAAGTTAAATGTTAATATGTTGATTTTGAAAAAAAGTAAATTAAATTAAAAAATATGATGGAAAAGTTAATGAAAAATATTTCATATATAATACTGGTATTAATAATGGTGGCTGGAATTTCTATATTAGCTAGTAGCAAAGGTGGCTCTGTGGAAGATATTACGTTGAATACCCTTGTTCATGAAATAAATGAAGGACAAGTCAAGGAAATTGTAATTGATGGTAATGATTTACTGATTGTTTTAAAAGATGAGGATAAAAAGCAAAAGGCACATAAGGAGCGAGAGGCTGGAATGACAGAAACTCTTATGAATTTAAAAGTTGACAGTGAAAAACTTAATGAAGTAGCAATTGATATAAAAATTCCGTCCAAAGGAGCGAAGGTTGCTAATGGTATTTTTGCCATTATTGCACCTGTTTTATTGATAGGAATTATTATTTGGTTCTTTATGGGTAGAGCTATGAAAGGAAATAATCAAGCTCTTTCATTTGGAAATAGTAAGGCTAGAATGATAGATCCAAAAGATAAGAAAAAGAAAGTGACATTTAAAGATGTTGCAGGAAACAAAGAGGCGAAGGAAGAATTGCTGGAAATTGTTGATTTTCTCAAAGATTCGAAAAAGTTTATTAAATTAGGTGCTAAAATTCCAAAAGGCGCTCTTTTGCTTGGAAAGCCAGGTACTGGTAAGACACTTATGGCAAAGGCTATAGCTGGAGAGGCAGAGGTTCCATTTTTTAATATAAGTGGATCAGAATTTGTAGAAATGTTTGTTGGTGTAGGAGCAAGTAGAGTTCGTGATTTATTTAAACAAGCAAAAAAACATTCACCATCACTTATATTTATAGATGAAATTGATGCAGTTGGTCGACAAAGGGGTACTGGTATGGGAGGAGGAAATGATGAAAGAGAACAAACATTGAATCAGATTTTAGTTGAGATGGATGGTTTTGAAACAGACACAGGAGTGATAGTTATAGCAGCTACAAATAGACCTGATGTATTAGATGCAGCATTGCTCCGTCCTGGAAGATTTGACAGACGTATAACTATAGATTTACCTGATATAACAGATAGAGAGGCAATGTTAAAAATTCACGCAAAAGAAAAACCGTTAGATAGTGATGTAAATTTAACAAGAATCGCACAAAGAACGCCTGGATTTTCTGGAGCAGATCTCATGAATCTTATGAATGAAGCGGCGTTGTTAGCCGGAAGAAGAAATAAAGTAAAAATTTCAATGGATGAAGTTACTGAGGCTATTGAAAAAGTTATGATAGGTCCCGCTAGAAAAAATAAGAGAATGAATGAAAAGGAAACTAGAATTGTAGCATATCACGAAGGAGGTCATGCTTTAGTCGGTGCTAGTTTAGAAAATGCTGACCCAATTCAAAAAGTTTCTATAATTTCAAGAGGTGGAGCTGGCGGTTATACACTAGCTGTTCCCGAAAAAGACTCAACACTTAAATCGAAATCTTACTTCATAGATGAACTGGCTATGCTTTTAGGAGGTTTTGCTGCTGAGGAATTAATTTTTGGAGAGACGACAACAGGACCATCAAATGATATTGAGAGAGCTACAGCACTAGCTAGGCAGTATGTAACTAGATATGGTATGAGTGAGCTTGGAGCTAGAACATTCGGAGAAGGTTCTAGTAATCCATTTTTAGGTAGATCTATGGCTACAGAACACCGTGATTATTCAGATAAAACAGCGGAAGAAATTGATAAAGTTATTAAGGAGCTTGTAGAAAATGGAAGAAAAACAGCACTTAAAATTTTAAAAGAAAAAAAGAATAAATTAGATGAAATAGCAGAAACACTTCTGAAACAAGAAACTATAGAAAAAGATCAATTTGTTGCAATTATTTCAGGAAAAGAATGGATAGATCCCAAGAAAGAAAGTAAAAAAGACAAAGAAAAATTAGTTATAAAGGAAAAGAAAGTAAGAAAGTAAGAAAGAAAAAAGATGCTAAAAAATCTTAAGATAAAAAAACTCCTTTAGGGGAGTTTTTTTATCTTAGAACTTGTCAAAAATCTATTAATTGCTAAAATTTCCCTATTTTTGTCATAAATTATTTAAATTTCGCAAAAATAAATAGATTTTAGAAATAGTCTTAAATAATTTATATAGTTTTACAGACTCTTTATAAACATATCAAATAAAAAACAACTTATATAGCTAAAGTGATTTTTTAAATTTTGACGTTAAATTAACTAATTATTTTTAGATATCATTTGTGATTAGTTTTTGAAAGAAAATTATAACTAGAAACGTATTATATAAAATATAGATTTGGTAAAATTTAAGTATTACTAATTATAAATGATAGAAGAAAAAACTGATAAAGAGTTAGTAAAATTAGCACTAGAAAATAGTGACAATTTTAGATATTTAGTAGAAAGATATGAGGAAAAAATTGGTAGATATATCAGAAGGATTTCAATGGTATCTAATGAGGATGTGGAGGATTTGTTACAGGAAATTTTTATTAGTATTTATAGAAATTTAAATGATTTTGATTCTGATTTAAAATTTTCTTCTTGGATCTATAGAATAGCACGCAATAAAGTAATTAGTCGTTGGCGTAAAGATAAAAATACTCCAAAAGTTTTGAGGAGTGAGGAGAGTTTAGAAATTTTTAATATTATAGAAGACAAAGATGACTTCTTTGCTAAATTGGTTCAACATGATGATGGCAAAGAAGTGTATAAAATTTTAAATATGTTAAAGTTGGAATATAAGGAAGTGCTGGTTTTAAAATTTTTGGAAGATAAATCTTATTTGGAAATTGCGGATATATTAAAAAAGCCGATGGGTACAATTGCGACTTTAATTAACAGAGCTAAAAAACAATTTAAAAGCAAAGTATTGCAGGATAATTTAAACATTAAGGATTAAAAATATGGCAAGTTTATCAGAAAAAATTATACAGGAGATTAAAGAGAAAAAGGTGTCGCCAAAACCGAAGATATTTTTTATTTTGAAAAACTATAGTGTTTGGGCGTTGTTTGTGTTTTCAGTAATTGCTGGGGGAATTGCTTTCCTAATTATTTTATTTAATTTAACTAATAGCGATTGGGATGTTTATAAATATTTGGAAAGTGGCCATTTTCAATATATCTTTTTAATTATGCCTTATTTTTGGTTGGTGATTTTAGGATTGTTTTTGTTTATTGCTTATTGTAATTATAGGTATACCAAAAAGGGTTATCAGTATAAAGTTTATAAAGTGTTTTTGTTGAGTATGGGTTTGAGTCTAATGTTGGGTACTGGATTATTTGTTTTTGGACTAGGGGAAGAAGCGGAACAGGAAGTGATTAAATTTGTACCACATTATCAAACATTGACTGGTCATAGAATGAGAGCTTGGCATCATCCATAGCAGGGACTATTGGCTGGTAAGATCATTAAATTAGAAAATGATTATTTATTTGTAGAGGATTGTCAGGGAGTTGTTTGGGTAGTTGATGCTAGTAAAGTTGAAAAAGAATATTTAATTAAATTAGTACCAAAGATTAGAGTTAAAATTATTGGAGAAAAAAAAGAGAGATGCAGTTTGAGGCTGAAGAAATTAGACCGTGGGTAAGGATGCGTGCGAATCATAATACAAAAATGATGCAGCGGCATATGGGCAAAAAAGAATGGGGTAATAAACAGGAGAATGGTGAGGAGGAAGAAATAGGTCATTGTGAGTACAAACAAGATAGTGAGCATTGTCACAGAGAGAGTAAGTCTCATAAGAATGATTAAGCTTGAAAGAAAAAAAATTTGGCTGCGTAGTAATAGATGTAGGTGCACTACAAAAAATAAAAGTTAATAAGCTAAATTAAAATTATGAGTAAAAGTAACAAAATTTTAGTAGGTTCATTGGTTTTAATTGGTATGAGTTCTATAGGAATTTATACCATGGCTAGTGCTGATGAGGATGGTCGTTTTGATCAAGGGCAAAATTGTTCTTCCGAAAGACATGAGAGAATGAAAAAAGCTTTTGAAAAAAACGATTATAATTCTTGGAAAGAAGAAATGGACAAAAATGAGCACCGAGGTAGAGCGATTGAGGTGGTCAATGAAAAAAACTTTTCTAAATTTGCCGAAATGCATAAATTAAGAGAAGAAGGTAAGGATGATGAGGTAAATAAAATTAGAGAAGAATTAGGATTGGGAATGAGAAATGGTGGTGGAAGAATGAATGGAGAAGGTCGCCACGGCGATAGACATGGAGAAAGAGGTGAAAATAAAGGAGGTTACTTCGTAGATAATGATCATGATGGAGAATGTGATCATCATAGGGGTAGTTAGTTTATATTCAGGGGAACAAGCTTTCCCTGGTATAAGGTAATTATTAAACTTAAAAAATGAAGAATAAAATAATATTAATTGGGGGAGTTTTACTTGGTGGAGGATTATTAGCTGGTTGTAATCAGGTTAGTCCGCAAGTACCAACTCAGCCGAAATCATTAAATCAAACACAGCAACAGGAAGGTGGAAAATCTGGAAACAATAAAGTGACACAAAGTTATTATAAAGTTGACTCTAGTGATGTCGTGCGACCAAATAATTTGTTAAGTTCTCTTTCTGTTGGGGATTTGAGTGACGAAGAAAAGAAAGGTTTAATTCAAATGAGAGAAGAGGAAAAATTAGCTCATGATGTTTATACAACTCTTCATAAAAAATGGGGGCAAAGAATTTTTGATAATATTTCCGGTAGTGAACAAACTCATACAGATACTATAAAATATTTATTAGAAAAATATAATATTGTTGATCCAGTTAAGGATAATACTGTGGGAGTATTTACTGATAAGAATATGCAAGAGTTATATAATTCTTTAGTAGCTCAGGGAGATAAATCTTTAACAGAAGGCTTAAAAGTTGGGGTAACTATTGAAGATTTAGATATTAAAGATTTAAATGAATTTATTGCTAAGACGGATAATGAAGACATTTTAGTAGCTTATCAAAATTTAAATAAGGGTTCTCGAAATCATATGCGAGCTTTTATTAGGAATTTAGAAAGAAATGGAGCGAGTTATCAGCCGCAATTTATTTCTCAGGGGTTATTTGACGAAATTATCAGTGGAGAACAAGAACGAGGTCAAGTTGATAAAAGTGGTAAATCCACAGGTGGAAGCGATAAAGTTGTCGGACAAGGACGGGGAAATGGCAACGGACAAGGAATGGGGAGAGGTCAGGGTAATGGAAAAAGATAATTAATAAATAAAAATATGAAACGATTATTGTTGATTGCGGTAATTATGTTTTGTAGTGGGCAGTTGGTTTTTGCCTGGGACGATTGTCCATATGGAAAAACTAATGATAATTGTGAATTTCCAGGAGAATGTGGACGGTATGTAGATACTAATCAGGATAATGTTTGTGATCACTCACAGGAAAAACCAATTATAACCACTGCAACAATATCTCAAAAAAATGTAGAGCAGAAAGAAGGACAGAAGTTAGTAGATAATGTTGTTGTAACTGCTAGGAGTAATAGCACAGTTACTGATCCGGTCACACTAGATGATGATAATTTGCAAGGAGTGAATAGTGTCGAGGTAATATCAAATGCCCATAATCCAGGAGGCACAAATCAAGGTGATACACTTAATAAAAATGAGCAAGTCTACCACTTAGTTCCGATTACGGTAGTTTTATTGTTGTTTTATTTTATCTTCAAGGTGTTGTTAAAGACTAAAAAAATTAAATTATTATCCTTTAGAAGATTCTGGAATACATTATTATTAATAAGTTTTTTGTTTGTTGGTTTGACCGGAATATTATTAATTATTCAAGTTAATTTTTCTCTTAAAGTTCCGTTACCTTTTAATGTTTTATATTGGCATTCAGAAATAGGAATTATTATGTTTATAGTTTGTGTTTTCCACATTATTGAAAGATGGGCATTTTTTAAGAGAATGTTAAGAGAGTTTATTTAAAATAAATGAAGCAAAAAATGCCTTGTAATTTTTTAGAGTTGCAAGATAGATCTTTACCTAAAAATATTTTTAGGTATGTGTGGTGTGATCGTAGCTAACAAGTCTGTTCTTAATATAATACTATTTCTAAATAATATCTTACCCATTGTTTCATTATCCAATGATATCCAAGTAGTTTTGTAAAACTTATCTGAATCAATTATTTTTTAATTGTCTCAGTAATTAATTTTTCATATTTATTTAAATTTTAAATATTCTATTAGCTATAATTCTTATAGTTTCTTCAAAGTATCTCTCTGTTGGATTAAGCTCTAAGGAATAAGATGGGAGAATATTAATAATAATCCTTTGATATTGTGCAAATCTTTTTTTCTATGATAAGGTGCATTATTTCATATTACGATAACCTCTTTATCTAGATGTTTTTTGATTCCAAAAGAAATATCTTCATAATATCACTAGTCATAGTGAGTAACAGTAAATGAAGGTTCTCTCCAGTTATTGTTGGTAATACTAGTAAAAACAATATCCGTTGGAATAAGCTTATTGCTGTGGTAATACAATCCTAATTCTTTCATAAATAAACTTCTTTTAAAGTTACTCATAGTCTATATTTCATTGCATCTTGAAAATATATTATGTTATGTTAACACCATTTTTAAAGCTTTTGCTTTCCTAGGTAGAGAAGGCAAATCCTAAAATCTTCATATAATACCAATAGTTTTATGAGTATATTTTTTTATCTTTCAATCTTACATTTTATATTAATTGTAATAACTAACATTTTTCATTTTACTTTAAATTTACATTTGGACAACCTCCCTTGAATATTAGTAAAGCTTTTATATCGCCTTCATTATATTTCTTTATCCAAGAAAATAGTGTTTTTATACTTATTACTAATTTCTTAGCTACAGATGTACTTGTAGCATTTTCTGAATTTAATTATTGCACATAAACGTGTTTTTTGACCTTTATTATTTGATTTTTTAATTACAGTTTTTAACTATGTAATACTGTGTTTTTTAATTTTATTTTTGTATATCTATACTTATAGTATAGTATGAATTTAAGTTGTTAGATATAGGTTATTTAGAAATGGTATTAAAAGTGAATAATTTTAGAATTTTTTAAACTATGATCAAAATTGTTATATAAATGAGGATTATTTGATATTAGGTTATTTTAAGTAAAGGCATAATAGTTTTTCGTACAACCGCTAAAGATTAAGGGTCTGTAGAGAGAGTATTATCAGTAGTAACACTAGACTTTTTTTGAAAGTAACTAAAACAAACTCTGTAAAAAATAAAATCACAAACCTGATATATAAGAAAGAAAATAGGTGTATTATGTATCTCTTTTTAGCATGTTTTTTGATCTTGTATATTAGTATATGCTAATAAAATATATGATAGTATGAGAAGTTTTTTAAAAATATTATTATTTATTTCCTTGTTGCTAATAAGTTAGTTGCGCAAACTCTTCTTAAAAGATGAATTTAATGTAAATAATAAATGTATATGTGCGCGTATCAAGATTCGAACTTGAGGCCTCTTGCGTGTCGAGCAAGCACTCTAACCAGCTGAGCTATACGCGCAACTTATTTATACTATAGCATAAAATTCGATATAATAAGAGACTTACTAAAAAACTTATTGAAATTGTATACTCTATCTATGAAATATTCTACTTTTATATGGTTTTTAAAATTTTAATAAGTCAGTGTCCATCATTAAGACCATAATTTTGTTTGATACTCTTTGATTGTACGATGCGTATTAAATTTAGATAATAGGGCTATTGCATAAGTCATCCGCTTATACCAATGATTAGGATGATTGTAATATTGATATATAGCATCTTCAAGGTTAATTAAAAGCTCATAGGCATCATCATGATTTAAATAATTTCCTTTTTGACCCTCAGTACCCAAGAAACTCCATCCTGAATAGGGAAACATATTATATCCCTCAATCCACCAACCATCAGCTACAGACAGATTTAATACTCCATTTAATGCAGCTTTCATACCACTAGTTCCACTAGCTTCTCTAGGTGGAATTGGAGTATTTAGCCATATATCAGAACCAGTTACTAATTTTCGTGCAATTTTTAAATTATAATTTGAAATAACAACAATTTTTATCTTACCTCGTAAGGCAATGGCATGTTTATAAATAGATTCTCTTACGTTATTACAATAATTATCATCTTGATTACAATGTCCAGCGAATATTATCTGTAATTTACCATTTCCAATTTTTAATAATTTTTCAATATCCTGAAAAATAAGTTCATGTCTTTTGTATGGTACGTATCGTCTTGCAAAGCTAATCGTTAATGTATTTGAATCAAAGTAATCATTTTCAGATATATCATTAAAGGCAAAAAATTCATAATGGGAATTTATCCAACTACATAAAGCTTCTTTTTGTTTTGTTCGAGCATTAAAAAGTTCATCTTGAGGAATAATATAAGGAACATCGAGTAAAATTTCTGGATTTTTTGTCCAACCTGGTAAATATTTATCAAGTAGAATCTTGATTTCATTACCAACCCAAGATGGCATATGAATACCATTTGTTATATTTAAAAAATCAAATTTAGGAAACATTTCCTTACACACTTCTTTATGTCTTTCAGAAACACTGTTTAGATGTTTACTCAAAGAAAAACCAACTCGTGCCATTCCAAATTTTTCATTTATCATAAAATCTGAAATATCATTGGGTAGAAAATCTGTTAAAACTTGTTTTACCATGGGAAGATTAAATCTATCAAAGCCAGCTCTAACAGGAGTGTGAGTTGTAAATGTTGAAATTTCTTTCACTTTAGATACATCACCATTAAATCGATTTAATAATTCGAGAGTTAGTAACGATGAATGACCCTCATTCATATGATAATGATTGATATTGTAATCTAATGCTTCCAATGCTCTTACACCACCAATACCAAGAATAGCTTCCTGTGAAATTCTAGTGTACTCATCCGGAGCATATAAATGCTTAGTAAGATTTCTATCCCATTCTTCATTTTCTCTCAGATTGGCACTTAAAAATAGTATAGGAACAATTCCACCATCTTCTCCTATTAGCTCCATCTTCCAAATGGCAATTTTTACATCTCTATGTTCAATTTTGACAGTTACAGTTACTCCTGTGTTTTTTAGATATGTGCCTATCGGAAAAGCATATGCAGAGCTATCACTTCTGTGATAAAAGAGAGTTACACCAACTGCTGGAATATTTAAATCTGCACATGATCTCATCATGTCTGCAGCTAGTACACCAAGTCCGCCTGCATAGTTTGGCATGTCACTATGAAATGCAAATTCCATAGAAAAGTAAGCAATATTTTTAGGTTTCATAATTTTAATTTTTTTCTGGATAGTTATTTTAAAAGAATTAAAATAATCCATTTTTTATTTTATAGGAAAATATACCTATTTACTCAATTATACCACAAATAAAAAAGTAGAATAAATTGATATTTAGATTAAATATAGAATTAAAAAATATTCAGGCTTTTTAAATAAAATTTATAGGACTTTAAGGAGAAGCTGAAAAACTAATTCATTAGTAAAAATTAACAAAATAGACAGAAAGTATATTTCCCAAAGCCTTTATTTGTAGGGTTTTTGTAAGTTGTATTTTGAGAAAAATAATAATTTTTAGAGTTTTGTAGGCATGTCTTAAGTATTTTTATTTTTTAAGGGTTTAAATCAGCTTTTTAATTTTTCTATAAATTTAGTTTGAATTTCAACTAATTCATAAAGTGATTTAATTTCAACATATTCATTTTCTCCTTGGGGTTCTCCTCCAGTGCCTTGATGCATTATAACTGTCATATCTTTATAATGAAAGTATCTTCCGTCTGTTCCACCGCCTGATTTTAAATAGGTTACTTTTTTATTTAAATAAGATTCCATTGTAGTTATGTATTTTTTTATATATTTATTATCAAAATTTATAAATACACCTTCAGCGTCCATAAGTATTTCATAGGTAACGTTATCTTCTAAGGAATTATCAATCTTTAGTAGCATTTCTTCTCTAGTCATTTCTTCTGTCCATCTGATATTTATTTCCATTTCAGAATTACCAGGAACTTCATTTGAAGCAGTTCCTCCTGAAATTTTACCTAAATTTATACTATTAATCCACTGCTCTTCATGAAGTCCATCAGTGATTGGAAATTGTTTTTTTATATTTTGATATGTTTTAATATTCTTTTCAATTGCATTATCACCATCCCAAGGCCTACATCCATGAGCTTCCACACCTTTTGCAGTAAATCTCATAGAGAGAATGTTTTTAGAATGAGAAACTATTTGATTGATTTTTTCTCCATCATCAGGTACTAGAATAACCTTTGCTTTATATCCTATTTTATTCACTAAATAATTAGCTCCAAATTCACCACCAAGTTCTTCATCGGATACAATTATTAAGGCAATTTTTATGTTAGTAGGATTATCAGTTATTTTATCAAAGGTAACGATGTTAGTTCCTACAAAAGCTTTCATATCCATAGTTCCTCTACCATAAATTTTACCGTCTTTTATTTTTGGCTCAAATAATTCGTCAGAACCCTCTACAGTATCAATATGTCCTAATAAAATAATATCAAAGTCAGTATTTTTTACATTCGATAAAACTAAAGAAGGAATGCCTTTATTTAAATATTTTTTTGAAAAGATAGTACCATTATCAATTTTTTCTTTAAAAAAATTTTTACAATATGATAGACAATTATCAATTTCTTGCGGCTTATCGTGTGATGTTTTAAAACTTACTAGATTTGAAACGATTTCTTCAATTTTCATAAAAGATACTTAGTGAATTAGATACTTATCATTATAACATAATTAAACTTATAAATTAAAACAGCTTTTTAGTAATACTAAAAAGCTGAAATCTATATCGTTAGTTTGTTTGCAGGTCCTGTACATATAAAATTAGAACCTTTTTTCTCAAATTCAAGAGTGCCTCCTTCATTTATAATGCTGATACTATGACCATCTGGAATATTTAAGAAGTTTACTACCGATGTGGAGCCAGTCCCGCAAGACTTGGTGAAGTTGTTTACACCTCTTTCAAAGGTGAGATTTTTAATCTCATTTTGTTGAGATATTACATTGATAACATTGAGGTTCACTCCATTCTCAAAGAACCCGCTGTTCTGGATTTTCCAGAATAAATCTTCTATTGCTTTTTTGTTCAAATTTGCATTTACAACTACATGAGGCTCTCCTGCTGAGGTAAACAGTTTAGCATTTTTAAGCTTTTTGTCTATCTCGGTGAATTTTTTATCACTAGGAATAGTTATTCCTATATCTAAAAAATTTTTCTTATTTTCAGACAAGGATATTACAGGTCCCATATTTACGCGGAACAGATTTTTGGAAAAATCTACGATATCAACCGATATTGTTCCTGTTAATATTTCAAGAGTTATTTTTTCAGGTGTACTTTTATAATTATCTTTTAGGTAGCAGGCTACCGCTCTAATACCATTACCACACATTGCAGAAATAGAGTTATCTTTCTCTAAGACTAGCATCTTTTTTATTCCAATTTTACTAGGTAGGAGTATGAGTCCGCTATCAATCTTGTCTATCTGTAAGTTTTTTACAAACTTCTTTCTATTTTTTTCAAACTCACCTTGAGTACATTCAAAAATTATAAAGTTGTTTTTTGTTGCTTCATAATACTGTTTTTTCATAATTATTCCTTTTTATTTTTAATTAATTCTTATAAGAAGTTTTTTAAAAATATATCAGAGAAGCGTTGTTCTCTGATATTTGTTTCTATGTGAACCGCACGGGTCCACTCAGGCTCAACGGTGTTCCATGGGCACGTACTGTTCCTTTTACAAGAGTGAATCCACCCATAGGAGGGATAAATGTCTCTCCTGTTTGACTATTAAAGCCGCCAAACATTGCAATGCGAGCGAACACATATTGATCTGTTCTTTTTAAATCTTCTGTATGGTAATTAAATATATCATTGGGGACTCTGACATACTTCCCGTCGATAACGCCATTCCATAAAGTTTTGAAGTCCTTTGATTCATGGACTTTTTGTATTATGGGATTGTTCCCAAAATTCCTTATAGAAGGATGGAGCTTGTACTCTAGCTGCTTCATTGACTCCCCTAGGGAATGTTCCTTAAGTGCGTAGACTCCACGAGCTCCCCAAGAATTTTCTCCATAAGTATCTGTGTTTTTAATTAGATACCCTGTTGAAGAAAATAGGATTTTCTTAATAAACTCGGTATTTGGATAATGCTGGTCTAGGTGAGCAATGATGCCTTCCGCAGACTTCAGGTCATGCTCCGGCAGGGACTGCCAAAACAATATTCGTTGCTCATGGATGGTTTTTTGGAACTTTACTATCTCCTTCAGATTTTTTAAATCTTTTGTAATCTGAGCTAGTAGCTGTTTGGTTGTTTTTAACTTACTTTCAATTTTTTTAGTCAATTTGTAAGTTTTAATGGTTGCTTCTAATTCAGCTTTTCTTTCTTCAAGAAAAGCTCTTCTTTTTCTAAGCTCTTCTATTTCTCCGTCCTCTTTTGAGGTATCTCCATAACGTCTCATTAAGGCACTTAACTCTATTGAGTAGGGATACACGGACTGAAAATAAGCCAATTCTTTTTTTGTTAAATTTAAAGGGTTCTCTGGGTTATGTATCAGGGAAAATAAAAGTTTAGACTCCACAAAAGTTGCAGAGATTGTTACTGTAAACTTTTTCAATTCCTCTTCACCACCTTCTATTAGCTCGTAAGGATAGAAGAGTCTATCTATTAGTGTGGTAGTAGGATCGATTCCTTTAAGAGATCCTTCACGCACTATGTGAGCCTTTATATCTATGTCATTAAAGAACTGCTTTAATTTAGAAGCGAAATATTGAGCCTCTTCCAAATAAGGAGATTCTGGTTCTACGCAGTATAGGATTTTGTTAAATCCTGAACTCTTGTACCATTGGTAATATGGTCTTAAAGCTTCTTGTTGTTCTATGTCAGTTAGACCTAAAATAGAAACTCCTCGGGCACCTGAGACGGTGTCATTCTCTGCAATCTTTATTTCATCGAATTCATTGACGATGAGGTCAAGTCTCAACATTACTAATGGAGATAATTTTTTTTTATTTCCTACCCACTGGTAGTTTGGAAATAAGTCCTTTTTGAGTTGTATCTTTTTATACAACTTTTGAAACATCTTCAAATAAGTGGACATGAACGTTTGAGCTGGAATATTATATATCTTAGTTTTATTATTATGCATAAAACTATCCTTTCATTTAATTTAAATTGTTAAAAAACTAAATCAGTTTTAATCTCGTGCTTTGGAAATTAATTTCCATCAATAGGAATAAGATAATCATATTGTATTAAAATTAAAAATAATATTTCTTAATACTTGAATCTATGTTTATATCATTCCATAAAATAAATTTTAGCAAATGTAATGAATTAAGTCAAGTAAATATAAATTAATAGAATTTCTTATATGAAGTTATATAGTTATTCACAGTTTATACACAGATAGTTAAAATAAGTTATTTTACTTGAGTTATAAAATATGATATTATGTACATAAATAAAAGATAAATTGAGTATTTGAAATCTATAATTATTGAAGATGTTTATAAAATTTAAGCACTGGATTTGTTGTAAAAAATAAAATATTCAAATATAAAATGAAAAAAAAACGGATATTAATGTTCGGATGGGAATTTCCACCATATAATAGTGGAGGTCTTGGTGTTGCTTGTAGGGGACTTACAAGAGCATTAGTTAGAAATGATGTTGAAATTATTTTTGTTTTACCTAAAAAAATTCCAATAACTCCAGATTTCATGGACATGCTTTTCGCAGATAAGGTATCATCTGTAACTGTGAAGACGATAGACACATTACTTTCTCCTTATGTGAATGCTACAAACTATACTGAGGAGTACATATCATTAGAATCTAGTATATATAGAGGAACTTTATATGAAGAAGTTTTACGCTATGCAGAATGTGCAAAAAAAATTGCAAGAGAAGAAAAATTTGATATAATATATACTCATGATTGGTTATCTTTTAGAGCTGGAATTGAATCAAAAAAAATAAGTAATAAACCTCACATAGCTCATATTCATGCAACAGAATTTGATAGATGCGGAGGAGATAATGTAAATAAAAAAATTGCAGTTATAGAAAAAGAAGGACTTCAAACAGCTGATTGCGTTATAGCTGTGAGTAAATATACAAAAGATATTATAGTAAATAAATATGAGATTCCAGAAGAAAAGGTAAGTGTTGTTTATAATGGAATTGATAAAGAAGATTTTCCTGAATACAACACAAAGAGCGAAAGACTAAAAAACTTGAAAGATAATGGAACAAAAATAATACTATTTGTTGGAAGGCTTACTTTACAAAAAGGATTGGATTATTTCTTGAGTGCAGCTAAAAAATCTTTGGAGTATAATGATAATATGATTTTTGTAATTGCTGGAACTGGTGATATGGAGAATCAAATTATAAGACAAGTGTCAGAAATGGGAATATCTGATAAAGTTCTATTTATGGGATTTGTACGAGGTGATGAATTGCAAGATGCTTACAAGATGGCAGATTTGTATATTATGCCATCAGTATCGGAGCCTTTTGGAATTACGGCGCTAGAGGCTATGTTGCATAGCACACCAGTTATGGTATCCAATCAATCTGGGGTTTCTGAAGTTGCAACTCATGTACTTAAAGTTAATTTTTGGGACACGCATGAAATGGCAAATAAAATATTAGCAGTAGTAGAACATGATGTATTGCAAAAACAATTATCAGAAAATGGGTTTAGAGAGGTTAAAAATTTAACATGGGATGCATCGGCTAAAGCGTGCATAGATGTTTTTTCAAAAATTTAATATTATACACATGGCATCAGTTTGTTTTTATTTTCAAGTACATCAACCACTACGAATCAAAAGATATAGAGTTTTTGACATAGGTGAAAATAATGAATATTTTAATGATAATTCACATAGTAGTCTAAATAATAAATGGATAATGGAGAGAGTGGCTCGTAAGTCATATCTACCTACTAATCAATTATTATTAGAATTATTAGATAGATATCCTAAATTTCGTATTAGTTTTTCTTTATCAGGTGTTTTTTTGGAGCAAATAGAAAAAGATTTTCCTGAGGTTTTAAAATCATTTCAAAGACTTGTTGATACTGGTAGGGCAGAAATTTTAAGTGAGACATATTATCATTCACTTTCATTCTTATACTCTAGAGAAGAATTTAGAAATCAAGTAGAAATGCACAAGCAAATAGTGAAAAGATTATTTGGAGCTAATCCTAAAGTTTTTAGAAATACAGAATTGATTTATAATAATGAATTAGCATGTGAAATAGAAAGTATGGGATATAATGGTATTATAGCGGAAGGTGCTGATCATGTATTAGGAGATAGAAGTCCGCACTTTCTATATACACCAACAGGAACAAAAAATTTAAAAGTATTACTCAAAGATTATAAGCTTTCAGATGATATTGCATTTAGATTTTCAGATAAAAATTGGGTTGAGCACCCGCTTAGCTCTGATAAATTTGCAAACTGGATTAGTGCGGTAAACGGAAATGGAAATTTAGTAAATCTTTTTATGGATTATGAAACCTTTGGCGAGCACCAATGGGAAGATTCTGGTATTTTTGAGTTTATGAGGGCACTACCCGAAAAAGTATTAAGTCATCCAGATAATGATTTTGTGACACCATCAGAAGCTATTAGTAAATATGAATCAGTTGGAGAGCATGATGCTCATAATTTTTATTCTTGGGCTGATGAAGAGCGTGATTTGTCGGCTTGGCTATCAAATTCTTTACAATGTGATTCTATGGATAAACTTTACCAATTAAGAAGTATTATTTTTGAAACAAAAGACAAAAAATTAATAGAAGACTGGAGAAGGTTATCGACATCTGATCATTTTTATTATATGTGTACTAAATGGTTCTCTGATGGAGATGTACATAAATATTTTAACCCATATGAATCACCATATGAAGCATTTATTGCATTTATGAATGTTCTAGCTGATTTAAAGTTAAGATTGGAACTACTGAAAAATAAAAAGAACATACAAAAAAAGTCAGTAAAGAAGGTTGGTAAATCTCATAAAAAAAAAATAAAGAAAAAAGAGAAAGTCGTTATATAAAATAAATTTTAAGAATATAAGTAGATTTTTTGAAATCATAATTTATACCAAAATTTAAGGAAAATTTGCATGACGAGGTAAGTTTATAAGAAAAAGAAAAGTTGAGTAATGTTTTTCTATAAAATGTAGTAAGTGGTTATAAATATATAGCTATAAAAAACTTTTCAAAACCTATATAAAATCTTTTAGGGGAGCTCTTGAAAATTATTCAAACTAAGGAGTTTATATGTCTATTTCCTATGAGAATTTAAATACTAGGAAAATAAAATTGTGTAGTGAATGATTTTAATGTCTTATGACATGTAGGAAATAAGTATGTATATTTGCATAGTTTTTAATTTCAAAATTTTAGTAAGAAAGCGAGATATGAGATAAATTTTAATGTATTGCGCAGATGGTAAAGTTATTAAAAGTTTTATCTTAAAAGATTCAAAAGGCTTATTGTGTATAGATAAGGGGTTGACAATATATAGATTTTCAAATATTATAAAAATAGTCGAATTAAAATTATGATTACATACAATATACTTTATATTAATGATAAAGATAATAAAGAATCTTATAAATGAAAAATAAACTATTTGCTATAACATTAGATATATTCACAAAGACGTCTATTATAGTAAATGCTTAATTTTTGTAGTTATTGCTAGGGTTTATAAAAATGAAAAAGGAAGAAAGTAAAAACTTAATTTTATTAAATAATATTTTATATAATTAAGTGGTTATTTTGTAGCCACAAATCAACAAAAAGGATTAGTTATGAAAAACATAACTATATCAATTTCCACAAAAGAGAAAAAGCTAGAAAAAATTAGTGATTTGACCAAATATGTTTTGGTGGACATACCAAAGCCTACGGAAAAAGATAAGTTAGATTTAAATTTAAAGAAAAATTTAGAAGGGAAAAGCTTTGAAAATTTTTTAAAAGAGAAGATATTAGTAGTTATTCCTAGTATCACAAAGAAAAAAGTAGAAAAAATAGTTAATATTTACATTGAATCTGCATTCAAATCTGACATATTATATAATAGATATATCAATGAAGAAATAGATTTTGATGATTTGAATAAAGCTAATACAGAACTGTCAAGAATTATAGGAGCACAAATTGAAAGTGTTTTATCACCTAAAGAATTCAAAAAGATAGAAGGGGCAATTTCAGAAAGTATAGGAAATAACCTTGCGACAAAAGTTGCAAGTTTATTTCCTGCTACTAAATGGAATGTAAAAAGTTTTGATGAATTGTGTGAGTATATAGATTTGTCAACTTTAGAGAGGGTGGTAGTTATCTGTAAATATAGAGAAAGGTCTATCGCAAGACAATCGAGAAAATTTATTAAAGATGAAATTTCTTTTAAGGTACTTAAACATAACATTAGATTAGTGCGCGAGGAATATAAGAAAGTTATTAAAAAATTACTTTCTGAACATCAAGAAAAAATATTATTTGAAGAAGATTATATTAAAAACCACTAATAAAATTAAAAACCACTAAACTTAGTGGTTTTCTCTTTTTGATGGGCTATTTTTATAAAAAGAATGAATTATAGTCATATAGAGTTTATGTGTACAAAATATAATATTATTGTTATAATGTGTCTACACTTATGACATGTGATATTAATTTTATAAATAAATAAATGGATAGTATAACAGTAGTAGAGCTTTATGATCTTTTAGAAAATAAAAAGCAAGGTATATATTTAGTAGATATAAGGGAAAAATTTGAACTTGATAGTGGTTATATAAAATCAGCAATCAATATTTCGATGGGAAAAATTTTAGAGTATGTTGAGGAATTTAAAAATAAAAAATCAGTATATTTTATATGTCACACAGGCTCTAGGTCTTCTATGGTTTGTAGAGAATTGAAAAGTAGAGGTGTAAATGCTATAGATGTAACTGGAGGTATGATGGTATGGTATATGAATATGTTTCCTGTTTCTAAAAAATAGCTATTTAAGTTTTATTTTCCTTTACTATAGGAAATCAATTAAACTAATGAATGAGTATGTTCGATTATTATCAAATATAAAATAACATAACAACTTTCCTTAAAGGATAAGTTTAATGGTTAAAAAAGATATTTTTTATGACATTTGTTAAAAATGATGAAGTATAATAAAAGAATGACTGATAAAACATCATTAACTAGGTCAATACTAGGTAATATAACTATTTTAACTGATACAGAAGTTCAAAAAAATTTAGTGATATTTATGTAATAAATTATCTAAATAGATATGACCGAGTGAGTATAGCCTGCACAAGTCTTTGAATTTCCAGTTCTAGTCTGAAGTACAGGATATTATTTAAAAGTAAGGTTTGATACAGTCTAAATCTGTCTATTGTCCATTGTATAAGTCTAATTTTAACATATTTTATAATTCACCGTGCTTTTTGACTTTATAAATTCGTGTTTCCCATGGTTTCATATATAAAATATCTATTACATCATATTCTACACTATAATTAGATAATATTAGAGTTGAGCTATTATTTTTTATTTCCTGAAATGCTTGTATATTATTATCATTGGATGAAAAGTTAAATACAATTATATATTCTTCATCGTTTAATTTTCTACTAAATCCGTATACTGTCCAATCATCAGGGCAAAGTACTCTAAAAGTTCCATAAATTAATGTTTCTGTACTATTTCTAAGATTTATAAGTTTTTTTGTATAGTTCAGTATTGAATTAGGATTATTTTGTTGTTTTTCTACATTAATATCTGTATAATTAGGATTAACTTTAAGCCATGGATTAACAACTGAAAATCCTGCATATTTTTTATCTGACCATTGCATAGGAGTTCTAGCATTATCTCTATTCCACCATGATAAATCTTTTAGAACCATATCTGGATTTTCACCTCTTGATATTCTATCATTATAAACACCTTTCATCTTTATGTCAGTTAGTTCATTAGCATCAGATACACTTGTATTTGTCATACCAATTTCTTCTCCTTGTAAAAAAAATGGAGTTCCTGGAGAAGTTAAAAGAAATGTCATTATGCATTTTGCAGATTCTTTATGATAATTTGAAGTATCGCCATAAATGGATACACTTCTAGGACTATCATGATTACTAAATGTTGTTGTATTCCATGCCTTATCTTGAAATGCATTTGCATAATTTCGTATATGTTTTTTAACTTTATTCCAATCTCCTCGTGCATCCATTATAGGATATTGGTATATTAAATCGACTTCATGTTTTTTGCATGATGTATAGTCCAAACTAGATTTTGGTGTCAAAAAATACATTTCACCAAATAACATGGCATCATAGGGTTCTAATAGCTCTTCTTTTAGTTCATGTAATAAGTTATGAATTCCTGGTTGATTTGCATATAAATTTTCACCATGAATAAACTTTCTTAGATCATTTTTGTTATGAGGTGCATCTGGATATCCTTTCGCCTTGAACAAAAAATTTCCCATATCCATCCTAAATCCATTTACACCAAGCTCAAGCCATTTTTTTATAGAAGAAAAAATTTCTTTTTTTACGTTGGGGTTATGCCAATTTAAATCTGGTTGATGTTTTGAAAATAGATGTAAGTAGTATTGCTGTCTAGACTCATTCCAAGTCCAAGCAGAACCTCCAAAATCAGCTGCCCAATTATTAGGTTCTTTTCCATTTTTTGCATCATGCCATAGGTAATAATCACTTTTGGAATTATTACTATTTTCACAAGATTTCTTGAACCATGGATGTTCACTGGATGTATGATTTATTACTAAATCCATTATTATTTTTATATTTGCTTTACGACAAGTTTTAATAAGTTTAATAAAATCTTCCATTGTTCCAAATAATGGATTTATGGAATTATAATCAGATATATCATATCCATTATCAAACATTGGTGAAGTATATATGGGAGAAATCCATATAGCACCAATTCCTAGTTCTTCTAAATAAGGTATTTTTTTTATAATTCCTTTAATATCTCCTTTACCAGTATTTGTGGTATCTAAAAAACTAAGTGGGTATATTTGGTAAAATACAGACTCTTTCCACCAAGTTTTTTTGTTGTAGCAATCATTCATATTTTTTATAATATTTTATACAACTTAAGTTTTTTTTGCTTATATTAGTCATTATACTAAAAAAATAGGCAACTGTTTAGATGCCTATTAAAAATAAATATGAAATTGAAATAATTGTTTTAACTTTCCTTTGAAATATACTCAGATCTTTCTGTGTTTACTATTATTTTATCTCCATTTTCTATAAATAGGGGAGTGGTAATTTGTAAGCCAGTTTCTGTGGTTACTAATTTATCACCTCCTGATTGAGTGTCACCTTTTAGTCCAGGTGGAGAATCAGTTACTTCCAAAGTTACCTTTACAGGAAGTTCAATATTTATGGGATTTCCATTGAAATTGAGTAGTGTAACTTCAAGTCCATCTATTAAAAAATTTGTAGTGCTTCCAAGAGTTTCTTTAGGAATAGTGATTTGATCGTAGATTTCATTATCCATAAAGTGATAACCATCAATATCATTATATAAAAATTGAGCACTTACTTTTGAGATATCAGCTTCCTCAACTTTATCTGAACCATGGAATATTTTTTCTTGAACTGCACCAGTTTTTAAGTTTTTTAATTTTGTTCTGAGGACTGCACCTGCTCTACCAGTTTTGGAATGCTCATGATATGTAATTACAAATGGATTTTCATCTAGTACAATTTTTTTCCCAGTTTTAAGTTCATTAAAATTCATAATATCTAAAATTTAAAAATAAAATATACCACTTGGGTATATTTTATAATAATTATTTTACGGTAAAAGGTAAAAATGCCATGTGACGAGACCTTTTTATGGTTTTTGCAAGTTGTCTTTGTGAATATGCATCAACGTTATATCTATTTGGTGGGTAGATTTTTGCTTGTGAATTTATAAATCTTTTCAAAAAATAAAAGTCTTTATAATCAAGTGTATCGTAAGTATTTTCTCCGATACGAATTTTTCGTTTTGCCATAAATTTTAAGTTAAAAATATTATTTAAAATGGTACATCTTCTATCCTAGCTTCTTCAGATTTGTTTAAATCTATCGTAGGAATTTCATTTTGGACTGGTTGCTGTGTATTGGATTGCTGTGTTGGATTACTAGCTGGTTGCTGTGTAGATTGTGCGGAATAATTGTTATCATAATTTTGATTTGAGTTATTTGGTTTTGCTCCAAATTCAAAGTTATCAAGAATTATCTCTGTTCTGTACATTTTCTTTCCACTATCAGCATCATCCCATGATCTTGTTTCTAATCTGCCCTCTACAAAAATTTCTTGTCCTTTTACAAAATATTGAGCTATAACTTCACCTCGTTTAGCCCATGCTACTACATTGTGAAATTCTGTTTTTTGTTGCTGTTGTCCAGATTGATCTTTCCATGTGTAGCTAGTAGCTACTGAAATATTTGTAACAGCTTGACCGCTTGTAGTTGTTCTAATTTCAGGATCTCTAGTAAGTCTTCCAACAATCATTACTTTGTTTACATTCATAATTTAGTAAAATTAAATTTTTAAGACTTTTTCTAGTTTACTGTCAATTTTCTCACCTTTTTCTTTTATAGATTTTCTAGCGTCCTTAGAATTTCGTTCTATAGAGGCTTTGAAATCAGCTAAAGGAGGTAAATTTTCTGCATTAACTACTATATATCTAAGTAAATCTTTTTTTAAATTTAGTTGTCTTGTGATTTCTTGAATGGTATCCACAGGTAATTCATCATATGTTAAATTAGTTTCTCTTTCATCTTTGCTGCCAAGTGTGAACCTTTGAACTATGTAAGTTCCATGCCAACAATGTTTTATTTCATAAGCCAGCTTTTGACTGAATTCAAAAGTGTCAGCTGTTAACTTCGCACCTGCTTTTTTGATTAAAGCATTAATTTCTTCTTTGATTCTAGGAAGATCTTCTTTTTTTGTGTCTGCAATCAGATACATCAATTCATATTCCATAATATTAAATTTAAATTAATTAAAAACCATCTTACAAAAATAAAGCCATAGCTTCCAATAGTAAAATGGAATAATTATACCATATCCAAAAATGATTTAAGGCGTAGTACAAGGGACTTTTATAATTGTTTTTTAATTATATAGTATATGATAAATTTCGTCAAATAAAAAAACTCAAAACTTTTAGTAATTGAGATGAAATTGTTGAGAATGTTCTGCATTATTAATATAACTTTAGTGAAATTTAAAGTGAATATGTAAATAACAGAACTTGCTAATGATAAACTTCATTATATAGGTAATTTATGTTAATTATATAATATATATAATATAAAATTGCTACATTCAACCTTTTATGGCAACACACCCATAAATATCAATTCCAGTTTTTTCATAAAACACTTCGACAGGTGTTTTCCAATTTAGTCTTTTACGTGGTCTAGGATCAATCAAATATTCAAATTTCAATAATTCCTCAACAGTTATCTTACTCCAATCAGTTACTTTTGGGAAGAATCTTCTTAATTACCCATTAGCATTCTCATTAACTCCTCTTTCTCAAGAGTGATAAGGATTAGCATAATACACATTAAGACCTGATACTTTTTCTACTTCTAGATAGTTCCTATTTTCAGGAC
>CAMZLB010000008.1 GCA_947311515.1 Candidatus Moraniibacteriota bacterium
GTATAGATGATGATCTGGAAAAAATAGGATTCTAATAATGTAGACAACGTTTATTATATGCGATGTTTTGCGGAGCGTAGCGGAGCAAAATATGGGAGAATGAAACGCCAACAAGAACCGCATATACTGTGTTAGGCGAGCTGAGCAGAGTGTCTATCTGCCTTTGGTAAAATAGCGAGTGAGAGAGTGACGTACCTTTTGTATCTTCTTTATTTCATTATCATTTCCTGATTCGCTTTTATTATGCACAAAACAAAATTTCTTATTTTGGATTTTGAATAGAGGGGAATTAAAGGGGTAGATGCCCAAAATCTAAAACTTCTTATTTGTATTCATGTTTTCTTAGTTTTAGATCTTCATAAGCTCTCTTTTTTTCATAATCTATTTGTTCATTTAAAGATTCCTCATATTCTTCTATAAAACTTTGCATATATTTTCTTTTATCTTTTTTCCATTTTTGTACCGCCTCTTTTTTACCTTTTAAGGAGTTTACAAAACCATACTCACCAGATACTACGCCACCAGTTGCAGACATATATGATATTACACTATCATGATATTTTGGGTATTTTTTGATCAATATTTGGATAGCTTTACTATCAAGTGTTATATGTCCTTGATAGGTACTCAATATTGATAATACTATTTTAATATCTTTTTCTTTGCCAGTATTGAGTAACTTTACTAATTCATAATCAAGATCATGTATTGAATAAATATTTTTTAAAAAATCTCCTCCATCCCAATTAAATAAGCAATTTTTCTTTTTAAACCATTTTAAAACTTCTGGAATAATTACTTTCCCGTATTCTTGTAATGTTGAATTCAATTCTTGAAAACTATATGGAATTGCATCATATTTATCTTCCATTTTCTTTTTTAATTGTACACTTACTCTTTTCTCAAAGAATTTAATTATTTTTAGTGGTTGTTTTTTTGTAATTGTCTTTAAGATAACCTCAGTATGGTAATCAATATTTGGTACTAATAATAAATTACTCAAAATTATATTAAAATCATCTTCTGATAATTTTTCTATAATTGATTCCTCTTGATACCAAACGTTATTTATCCACCAATAGTTTTGTAATTTTGTAAGCTCTTTGATTACTTTAATAAATAACTTTGTATGTCCCTTATCATGTTGGTAATTATCAACTATAGAACGAATAGTTTTATTTAAAGCATTAACATCTTTTTTTTGTTTTGCCTTTTTAAATGCTTCTGTGAGTAATTTTTCATCAATTTCTTTTACATAAGAAAAAATATAAGTACATAATGATAAATGTTGTCCTCTATTTATAGAATCCTCAATAAATTTTATAGCTATATTTTTGCTCTTGCTTAGCCAAATCCCTGCAACAAGATGAATCAGAAATTCTTCTAATCTAGTTTTATTGTTCAGAATTAATTTTTGTGTAATTTTTGGTTTTTGCTTCCCTAGTTCATGCAGAAAAATATTAAAATACTGATACCTGTCATGGTCTTTTACTTGATTGTAATTATTAATTACTGAAAGAATTTTGCTTTGCCACTCATTAAAATTACTATTTGAGATTTGGTTCACAAATTCTTGAATCTTTTCTTTTCTTTCTTTCTCTACCTTTTTCCGATCTAATTTTCCGTCAAAGTGATGATCATATCCAACAAATATTTTGAACATGCTATATTCATCATTTTGGGAAATTAAAGATTGTAATTTTTTGATATTTTTTAATTTCTTAGAATATCTTTTTATAAACCAATGAGATTGCTCTTCGATTTCTTTTACTATTTCATGTTCAGCATTTTCAACTATCTCGTTGTAAAACTGGATAATTTTGTTTGTGTTGCCCAATATCAATTTTTCTAATCCGTTTGTGTAATTGTCATACGGTGTTTGAGTTGCCTCTCTTAAAATTTTCAATATTTTTTTCTTTTGTGGAATTGTTTCTGAAAGTAAAAATAGTTTTTGCAAAACTTCAATAGCTCTTTCTCTTATATTTTTAAGATTTTTATTTGCATTTAATCCACCACGACGAATAGTAAAAGTTTCATAGTCTGTCATCTCATTTTCTTCAAAGGAAGGTCTTACAATTTGTTCTAAAATTGCACTAATAGCATTAAAATTTATAATTAGTCTGTTCCCAAATTTCTCTATTTCTCCAAGAAGAAAAATTTGCGGTTGATATTCAATTTTTTGTAATACAGATAAATTATACTCTGCTTGTTTTTCTAAAGACTTAATAGCTTTTTCTCTAATAGTTTTATTTTTTGATTTTG
Source organism: Candidatus Moraniibacteriota bacterium (assembly GCA_947311515.1). Lineage (GTDB taxonomy): Bacteria > Patescibacteriota > Minisyncoccia > Moranbacterales > JALWEZ01. The sequence goes on from CAMZLB010000008.1 coordinate 2,263, forward strand.
ATAATTTTAAAAGGAGTGAAAATACTTCTTTTGGTTTTATGTATCTCAATCTTTCAAGCAAGTCAATTGATTTTTCAATTAAATTATTATGTGATTTTTTAGAGTTGATAATTGTTTTTAAAATTTGAATTGCTTGATTTGGAGTTCTATCAATATACTTTTCCAATAATTCTAAATTTTCAAAAATATCATCATCGTTTTTGAATTTTGAAAGGTCATTAAAATATTTGTTTATTTTTGGGTGATTAATTTTATTTAACTGTTCAAAAACAACTTTTTTATTATCAAGGTTTAATTGTTTATCTAAATTTTCAAAATTTAATAATTTGCTATAAAACAATAGAAATGATGACTCAATTCCCAGTTTTTCATTTTCTAAAAGATAATAATTTACAGTTGAACTTATAATGTCTTCATTTTCAAGATGTTCAATTATTGTTTTTGATTCATGTTCTTTTATATTTAACAGGTTGGAAATGATTTTTGGAAATTCTTGTTTTTTGATTGCTCTGAATAAATACAGAATTCCTAGGCAGAATTGAATATTTAGTTTAAATTTATCAAGAATTTTATCTAATCCATCTACAAGATTTTTATAACTATCCCTTTTAGAAAATATTTGCCATGATTGATGTACTTCTTGAATATTCTCACTATTTATTTCATTACTTGATAGATTAATACTTTTACCTTTTTCTGGATTAAAAGTTTTTCTATCATTTTGGGATATAAAAAACCAGAATACCTTTTCATATTTTGTATCAACGACAAAAAATAATGTTGGAACATTCGTTTCAATAAGGTAATTGATAATATCCTTATCTAAATAATATTTTTCTGGAATTATTTTTTTATGACTTTTTGTTTGATAGTGAAGATATCTGTTTAAATATGTTCCGTTTCCGTCTCTCAACCTTATTTGTCCATCAATATCTGGATACTTATCTTTTCCAACAATGTCTGCAAAGTCATTTATTAGAAAAAAATTGGAATCAAGTTTGTTTTTTAGAATCTTTACTCCATTTTCTTCAATTGTATCTTGTATAGTATATTTAGACATCATTCCTAAATAGATTGTAAATAACTTTGTTCAATCAGTCCCACAACATAATCCAGTTCATCAAAACTTTTCAAAGTTACTTCAGAATTACCATTTCCAATTTTTCCAATATTTGATACATCACGAATCATTCCTTTTGGGTCCTCA
>CAMZLB010000009.1 GCA_947311515.1 Candidatus Moraniibacteriota bacterium
TAAAGCTCCTCTTCATAAAGTTTTAGATTTTTCACGAGAGTTACTTGATGAAACTAAAAAACATTTTGATGATAAAAATGGTGTAGGAGTTATTGTGTTAAGTAATAGTGCTGTTAATGCAAAAACTATTTGTAGATATGAAGATTTAGATTTGTTAAAAGAGATGAGAGAGAAAGAGATTGCAAAAAGTTTGCATTTTAAACTATCTAATGTTTTTGATTATTTAGAAAATATGAGTTTTGATGAATTTTTAATTCAAACAGAGATGATAAAAGTAGAAATCAAACGACTACTTAAAAGAGAACAATCAGAATTTAATGAAAATATTTATCAAAAATTAACTCTTTTTTTAGATAAACAATGCGTTGAAATATCTACAAATAACTACTATATAGATTTTGATAATTTTATCGGTCTTCTAAAGACACTTGAGCAGATAAGAAAGGTTGCTAAATGAGCAAGTTTATAAAAATAAAACCTTTAGATACGCTATTTTTTAGAGGTGGTAAACCTTTTAATGCAGGGAGTGATTCTTGGGCAGATAGTGGTTTTTTACCCAATCCATCAGTAATTTGGGGGGCTTTGTTTTCAGTTCTATTTTTGGAGGGCAAAGTAAAAACAACAGATAAAGAGAAACTTCAAATTAAAAACATCTATCTTTATAACGAAGAGAAGACAACAATTTTAACTCCTGCTCCACTTGATATTTTTGTTGATGAAGATAGAAAGTATTATATAGCAAAATATGAAGATGTTGATTTTATATCTAATTATCCATTAAAAGTTATAAGTAAAATTGAAACAGATAAAGAGGTAGCTCCTATTGAAAACTCCTTTATAGAGATAAATTCTTTATTTCAGCATTATGTAAATAAATATGAAAAAAACTTAATAATTTATAATTTTAGTGATGTATTTATAACTGACTATAAAATAGGTATTGAGATTGATTCAAATACAAAAACATCTAAAGAAAATATGTTATATAGAATAGACTTGACTCAATTTTTAGATGAATGGAGTTTTTTGATAGAGTATGAATGTGATGTTGAGTTTAAAGAGAGTGGGATATTAAAGCTTGGAGGAGAGGGTAAAACAGCTCAATACTCAAAAGTAGATGAACCAATAGGTTTACAAACTGCCAATGTGTATAGAAAGCAAGTTTTAGAGGAGTTAGAGAGTAAAAACTATTTTAAAGTTCTTTTTAAAACTCCAGCTTATTTTAATTGTGGTTGGCAACTAGAACAAAAAGGATTAGTGTGTGCAAATGTAGGGAAATCTATCTCTATTGGTGGTTGGGATATGGAAAAGAAAGAATCTAAACCCATGAAAAAATATATACCTGCTGGGTCGGTTTATGTATTTGAAAAAAATGGTAAGATAGAGTTGAAAAGTGAAGATAGTGAGCATTATAAAGGCTTTGGTAGTTTTGAGTTATTAATGATTTAGGAGAGTAAAATGGGTATGGCTGATAATATGAATAGTGAAAGTAAGAAGATAACAAAAGAAGATTTTAAAGATTACACCTATGTAATGGTATCAACACTTAATCAGATGGTAAACTATATACCTTTGAAACATTTTGAGTTTAAAGAGGTTTATAATTTGACTGTTGAGGATAGTGAATATGCTGATAATGGTAAATGGGATACAAATTTACAAGAAGTTCTAGGAAATGAGGTTTCAATTTCACAAATAGAGTTCAAGCAATCAGAGATAACAAATATTCAAACTATAAAAAATAGATTAGATAAATTTAAAAATAAAAAAATATTTTGGAATATTACAGGTGGACAACGCCCATTTATATTGGCGATGAATCAAATTGCAAAAGAGAGTGATGTTATCTGTTATCTTGAGGGTAATAGTAGTCAAATAATACTACTTCAAAATAATCAAGAGATAAAAAGAATTATAGATGATTATAGTATAGATAATTCAGATAATTTAAATATAGAGATAGCTCTTAAACTAATGGGTTTTGAGATAAAAGAGACTAAAACATCTGAACGAAATTTAGTTCAAACTTATGATGAAGATGAAAAAGATGAAAAAAAGTTTTATTTAAAATTTTTAGATGAATATATTAAAAATAAAAAGTTAAGAGAAAATCTAATTTTATTAAATAGAGATAGTGAAAAAACAAAAGCTAAAGAAGAGATAAAAAAAATATTAAAAGATTTGAATTATTCAAAAATAGATGAAGAGTTGGATAAAAATAAAGCCTTTGGCTATATACTCGAAAAATTAGCAGGTTATAAAATTTTAAAATTGTTTAAAGATAAAATAGCTGATATGAGCTTAGGTGAAAAAATAAACCATTCAAAAGAGAAAGTAGATGAATATCATATAGATGAATTCGATATAGCTTTGCTTACTAAAAATGGTAAATTTATGATATTTGAGTGTAAAAGTGGAGATATGAGTGGAGATGTTGCCAAAAGTACCAAATACTCTACCTATGCTGTGAGTGGAGCATATGGTTTGCCTATTTTGATAACTCCTCTTTTGCAAGATGAAATTGACAATATTGATAATTTGGATAAAAAAATATATAGTTATATACAAAGTGCTGTAAAATCGGCTAAAAGAGCAGGTTTAGAAGTTTGGGGATTAGATAAGATAGAAGATAAACTCAAAAAATATATAGAGTTGTAAAAACCCCACAAGTTGTGGGACAATTTAAAAGGAAAGATAATGACAAAAGTAAAACCATTTTTTATAAAAGTAATAACCCCACTTCATGTTGGAAGTGGTAGTGATTTGGGTGTAGTTGATTTGCCTATACAAAGAGAGGCACACACAGGATTTCCAAAGATTGAGGCTAGTTCTTTGAAAGGAAGTATTCGAAGTGAGTTTACAGAAAAAAATAGTGAAGAAGATGCTAAAAAGATATTTGGTACAGGAGAGAATGCAGGAGAGTTAGGTTTTAGTGATGCAAAAATTTTACTATTTCCAGTAAAATCTGTAAAAGATGTATTTGCTTATATTACTTGTCCATATATTATTGACCGTTTTAATATTGAAATAGAAGAATACAAATTACCAGAAGTTGAAGAGCTAACTATCTCAAAATCATCAAAGATTGACTTAAAAAATGGA
>CAMZLB010000010.1 GCA_947311515.1 Candidatus Moraniibacteriota bacterium
GCTCGCCTAACACAGTATATGCGGTTCTTGTTGGCGTTTCATTCTCCCATATTTTGCTCCGCTACGCTCCGCAAAACATCGCATATAATAAACGTTGTCTACATTATTAGAATCCTATTTTTTCCAGATCATCATCTATACCTCTTATTCCCAAATTTCTAATTTCTTTCAATAACTCATCTTTATTTTTTGAACCGCGTAAATTATTAAAAATTTCCCAGTAACGATTTCTGAATTTATCTATCGTTATTATAGAGTTGTTTTTTTTATAATTCAACAAGTTAAATACTTGTATAGGGTCAGTTTTTTCTTTTGTCTCTAATTTCTCTAAAGCACCCTTTAAGCAGAAATAACTAATAATATGCATTGGATTATGCATAGAAGCTGAAATTCTCTCATCTACCAAATCTTGAAAATTTTCATTCTCCACATACTCCAAAAAAAATCCATCTGATACTCCTTCCTTAAAAATTTCATTCATGCCGAGTTCTTGTCCTATGATATAAGCCTTTTCCCTAGGTATTGCAATTTGTCTAACATACTCCTTAGCATTTAAATATTTAAATTTATTTACAATCTCCTTATCTATATTTTTCCCATATATAACTATATTTCCATAATTAATTCGCCCAGAATATTCAAACTCAGAATATTCATTTTGCTCAAGTAATGAATTACTAAGAATAATTATATCAACATATCTATTACTCATCTCACTGAGTTCACCTCTATCTACATCATCTAACAACTTTAATTTTCTTATTTTATCATCAATCAATCTCTCTTCTTTTTGTCCAGCTATTTCATAAAACTCAAATAAAAGCTTTTTAAAAAAATCACCTTCACCTTCCACATTAACAAATCTCTTTCCTAGAAAAATATTTCTTTTTCTTACATATTCATTTACAAAATAATAAAAATTGTCTTTTTTTAATCTTGTGCCATTGTCACAACCACAGAATTCTGGAATCGGAAAATTTAACTTATTATGTCTCAATAAATTATATAATTTTTGATTATATTTAAATATAATTTCTGCAGAAACTTCTCCTGTTACATCTCTAAAAATTTTCTCTCTATTTATTTTATTACAAAAATCAATAACATCATTTTTAATTAGCTCAAACTGTCTATCTTCTTCTGATGTATTTTTTTTATCCTTTACTAAACTTTTAGACAAATTATACGAAAACAATATAGATAATCCCTTAGTAATCGCTTCCTCCCTTGAATACTCTACCTTAGAATTATTCAAACTTTTTCGTTTATCACCTTCAAAATGCTTCTCTGTGTTATTTATAAATTTTTTTCTTTGCAAATTAACACCTCTTATTGCTTTAGCCTCTGCCTCTGATACTATCTCTTCAAAATCTATATAAGTTTCCTCCTTTTCTGAAATATTCTTCCCATTTACAACTCTATCTTCATTCATTTTCTCATCATTCGCAAAACTTGAATCTTTTTTAATTATTTTTTTGTCAATTTCACCTCCTTCATATTTATCTTCTTCTAAATCATTCTCACTTGTTACACACTTTTTTTCAATTACTTTTTTACTTTTATCATCATCAGATACATATTGTAAATTTAAAGTATTATTATCCACATCTATCAAATTTTCCTTTTTTGTAACTTTTTCTGTGGACTCAACACTTTTTTCAGTATTATTCCCTGAAAAGAGTTTCATATTTATATTTTCATCGTCATCATTACCGCTTATAACATTTGTCTCTTTTGTGATAAACTTTTCTTCATCAAAGCTTAATTTTTTATTAAAATTATTACTAAGTCCGATATTTAAAATACTCATTGCTTTTTTTCCTATGAATCTTTCAATAATACCACCCTTATTTTCAATTCTTTTTTTGATAATCGCCTCTTCTAATTCTGAAAATTCTCTTATATTTTCATCTCTAACAAACTCATCCACCTCTTCTTTAGTTAATTCAGAACCGTACTTTTTCTCAATTTTATACTTTATATAATCATTTTTTACAAGAACATATCTTTCTCTCATTTTTTTAAATTCAACTCCTGCAACACCCAAGTCTTCTGGTCCAGCATTTGGTAATATCTCCTTTAAATCGTCAAGTGAGTCTTCAATCATTACGTCCTCAATCACAAACTCATTCCTAATATCATTTAATTTACGATCTAATTCAGACAATTCATCTTCATTATTATTTTGAGAATTTATAATATTATTTGTAATATTAGACATATTTTTTATATTATCGTTAGTTTTAATCCAAAAAGTTTATCGTATATTCTTTATTATATCACAAACAACTTATATTTACATTATATTACTAATACACTATACTATTTCCCTACTTGCAAACAGTAAAGTATACTTAGCACTTCAAATCACTATTATCATTTTTCCTTTCAATACTAATTCACAGAAATCTTTTCTCAATTATCTCTCGTGTCAATTCCTAGTGCATCATTATTGAGGAAAGTCTGAAAAACCAAAACATAAATCAACTCTGTAAAAGCTATTTTTTGTTTTATATAAAAATATATTAGAATCCCTAGCATTATTTACACTTTCAGGTTATTGTAAAATATAATTTGTAAAGTTAAATAAAATAAAAATATGAAAATACACTAAAATGAATGTAGTTTTCTGGCATATAAAGTTTAGACACTACAGAAACATACTTATATAGTAAAATATTATTATTTATCAAAGCTATGTGTAGCCTAGATAATTTAATAAGCACATTTATTATCTTCAAGTAGATTATATGCTTTTTTTATAATTTCACTCTTTTTTGAATTTCTATGGAATTTAATTTTATCTATTTTATAAATATCAACCCATTCAAAATTATCTATATAATCTTTTTCGTGATCATCTAAATTATTAAGATTTGGTACACCACTGACATTACCCAGTAAATAATAAATTCTCAAAGAATGCGTGTATCCATGCGTCTTTGTTTCAAAAAAATTTTCTGTACATTCTATTATTTTTTCACCTTTGAATTTAAGACCTGTTTCTTCAAATATTTCTCTTTTTAAAGCATTTTTTATTTTTTCCCCTTTATTTATTCCCCCTCCTGGTATGTCATATTTTCCATCTTTATATTTTATAAGAAGTACTTTTTTATTTTTTATTATCACACCATATACAGATGGTCTGAAATTTAAATCTTGTGGATTAAGTTCTACATTTGTACCTTTTTTACAAATACATATTATTTTATTCATATCAATAATTTAAAAATTACCTTTTAAAAATTTCTTTCGTTTTTTTTCTTCCATTCTTTCTATTGTATATCTAAGTGTGGTTCTTGGTGTAATAAAATAATTTTCTATCAAAAAATCTTCTACCATTTTACTATTATTTTTCCATACTTCTCTAAGCATCCAACCAACAGCCTTATGTATCAAATCTTCTTCATCATTCAAAAGTTTTTTTGAAAGTTTTAATGTTGCATCAAATTTTCCATTCCTTATCATAATCCAAGTTGAAATAATCGCAATTCTTCTTTCCCATAGAATATCTGATATTGCTAATTTATCCAAAAAATTCTCATCTATAAGTCCATCCATAATCGCCTGTCCCAATATATAATGAGCGGATAAATCAACTAAGTCCCAATTATTTATATATTTCATATTTTCAATATATATATCCAAAATTTCTTTTTGTAATTTTAAATCACCTATTTTTATCGCTTGTTTAGTTTTTTCTACTAAAATTAAAATTGCACATAATCTCACTTCGTGAAATTTTGATTTAATAATTTTTTGTACCTCTTCTAATTTTAAAGTTGAATTATTTTTTGTAACTTTTCTAATATCTGGAACACTAATGCCTATAAATATATCACCTTCTCCATATTCACCTTTTCCAGTTTTGAAAAATCTCTCATTAATTTCTTTTCTTTTTTTTGAAGCAAATTTAAACAATTCCTCCTCTAGAAAGTTCCTATTCATACATGATTATAAATTAAATTTAAACATTTTTACAAATTCTTCTTCTGATATTATTTCTATATTTAGTTCCTTTGCTTTTTTTAATTTACTACCTGCCTTTTCTCCAGCTACTAAATAATCAGTACTATCACTAACTGTAGAAGACACTCTTCCTCCAGCATTTCTTATTTTTTCTTTTGCTTCATCTCTAGTCATAGTAAAAAGTGAACCAGTCAATACAAAAACTTTTGCGTCAAATATATAATTTACTTCGTTTACACTAGTACTAAAATTAACTCCATATAAAGTCATATTATTTAAAACTTTTACATTTTTTTCTGAATTAAAATATTGTACCAAACTTTGACTAGCCTTCTCACCTATTCCTTCAATCTCTTTCCATTCTTCCAGCGAAATTAGACCACATTCATCAACAAGTTCTTTTGGACTAATTAATTTTTTATTCATCAAAAATTTTTCTACAATAAGTGCAGTTTCTTCTCCTATATATCTAATACCTAAAGCAAATAAAAATTTTGCAATAGTAACATTCTTTGAATTTTCTATTGCACTTACAAGATTTCTTGCAGATTTTTTTTCAAATCTTTCTAAACACTCAATGTCACCAATAGTAAGTTTAAATAAATCAGATATATCTATCACAATACCTTCATTCATAAGCTGTTCTATAATTTTTTCTCCAGCTCCATCTATATTCATCCCCTTCTTACTTACGAAATGTACAATATTTTCTTTACGAACTGCAAATGAATTCTTATCTTTACAATAATATGCAGCACTTTTTTTATTATTAACCCCTATAATTTCTTTAATAACCTCTCCTCCACATTCTTTTTCAGCAGCACTTTTCATATCAAATTCTTTTTCTTTTCCAGTTCTCATATTAACAAGCACTTCTACAATATCTGGAATTATATCTCCAGCTTTTTGAATTACAACACTATCACCTATCCTTAATCCCAATCTCTTAATCTCATCCTCATTATGAAGAGTTGCACGGCTAACTACTGAACCCGCAACTAAGACTGGAATTACATGAGCAACTGGTGTCGCTACGCCTGTTCTACCTATTTGAATTTTTATATTCTCTACAACTGTAGTAGCTCTCTGTGCTGGAAATTTATATGCAACCGATCCTCTAGGACTTTTGCCAGTATATCCTAAAGATTTATGAATTTTTCTATCATTTATCTTAATAGCTAATCCATCAATTCCATACTCTTGATCATCTTTTTTATCTATCCAGGACTTATAATATTCTTCTATTTCTAAAATATTATTACAAATTCTATAATCTTTATTTACCTTAAATCCTAGTTCTCGTAGAGTCTGTAAACATTCTTCTTGAGTTTCTGGAATTTTTAAATCCGTGTCTAAAGTATCTAATAAATCTATAGAATATATAAAGGTTGATAAATTCCTATTAGCTGATACCTTTGAATCTAATTGTCTAATAGAACCAACTGCAGCATTTCTAGAGTTAGCAAACAACACTTCATCATTTTCTCTTCTTTTATCATTTATTCTTTTGAATTCTTTTTTTGGTAACCAAATTTCACCTACAACTACAATATCTATAGATACAGGTAATTTAAGCGGTACTGATTTTATAGTTTTTACATTATTAGTTACATCCTCCCCTATTTTTCCATCTCCTCTCGTAGAAGCAGTAATCAATTCACCTTTTTTATATTCTAAAATTATTTTAAGTCCATCGATTTTATTTTCTACACAATATTTAAAATCACATTCATCACAGATTTGTTTTTTTCTTGCAAATCTTTTATTTTTTTCTTCCCATGCAATTAATTCTTTTATCGAAAAAACATCACAAAGTGACCATTGTCTCACTTTGTGAATAACTTTATCAAATTTATCGAGTGTCTTTGAACCCATTCTCTGCGTTGGACTCGTAAGACTCCTAAATTTTGGATACTTATCCTCTAGGATTTTAAGTTCTTTCATTAATGAACTATATACCACATCATCAGTTTCTGGATCATCTTTTACATGATATAAATCCCTAAGTCTATCAATTTCTATTCTAAGCTTTTCTATCCTTTCAACTATTTCGTTCATTTTTACATTTTAGATTTAGTTTTTATTAACATCCAGCAGGATGTTCAGTAGAATCTCCCATAATACAAAGTCTATTTATTTCAATTGTAGATAATTTTCTATTATACAACCTTATGTCATCCAAATATCCTTCAAAAGGCTCTTCAATATCTGCATGAGGAAATACATGAGGAATAGGAAGATAAGGCTCATCTTTATTTGACTTTGTATAATTTCCACCTACCATAAATTTTTCTGAAGCAACTTTCATATTATTATTTCTAGGATGACTAAAACTGATTATATTATCTATGTATACATCCGCATTATTAGAAATACTATTATCCCACGTAATTACTACGTGATGCCACTCACCATCACTTATATCTCCACCACATTTTTCTGAACCAGAAAAATTAAAACACACTTTAGCATCACTAGGACCAGAATCTTTTATATAAATTTTATATCCTTTTTTAATCCCTGAATCATGATACTTAGTCAAAATTATAGCATCTATATTGTCAGTAAGATCACCCTCAAATTTTACCCAAAAAGATACTGACAATTTATCTAGGAATTCAAGATTAGCTTCATTCTTAACATAGTTTGTCCTAGAACTTTCACTAGTATTCATAGTTAAATAATTTGAACGTCCATTGAAGTATAAACCCTGTCCTTTTATTGATGAAAGCACTCCTTCTAATGGATTTTTTTTGTACTCATGAACAACCCCACTAGTTTCTATATATCCTAATTTGTGCCCCTGAACTCCCCAAGAAGTTCCGTAATTATCATGCATACCATCAACATCATTATCAAATCCTCCTCCATGATCCATCCACACTGAATCATCTAAGTTATCATCATCGTTAACATCTCCCAAAATTGCAGGGTCTGGAGATGGGACATTTCCATTATAATATTGATGACAGGAATCAAACGACTCATCGCCTGCACCACCACCATCAGCAAGTTTATGATCACCATTATCTATCGGACAAAGCGTTAACACATACTCATTATCAGAACTATCTTTTGCAATTGGAGATCCTGGAAAATTTATAAATTCAAGTAAAGCGTCTACATTATCCTCAAATTTCCAATGAGCCACCAAATCCCTACTTAAACTAGTTTTTAGATTTTGATAAAACCCTCTAGCTGTTCCAGTGTGCTCACCCACTGTTTTAATAGTGGCTATATCAGCTAAAACTTCTCCACAACTAATAACAGGCTCTTTAGCTTCTGTGCTACCATTTACAACCATTTTCATAAAACTAAACTCAATACCCTCATCTGGTACAAATATAACACCAGAAACACACGATGAACTTACTGGAAACTTACCTACTACATCATTAAGCGTATCAAGATCATTTGAATTCTTAAGAATTTCAAAAAGTATCTCTTCCATGCCTATTTCAGCTTTTTGAAATGCAATTCCTGAATTTTTTGTATCCAATGACGTATTAATTCCCATCTGTGTCACATGTGCAAGTCCCAGAGCTGTCACAGTTATCATAGATAATATAATAACTGCAAACACTAATACTGAACCTTTACTTTTTTTACTCAATGTCTTAATCATAATTATTTTACAATAATAATTTAAATACTAATCCTAAAATGTTATCTCTCCTGAATAATTCAACAAAGAAACTGAAGTTTGAGCCCACACAAGTCCCTTATCTGTAGTTTTATCTTTAATAGCTGCAGATATTGTCACCAGCCCTACAGTCGGAGGAGTGTTTGTATCTTTGTTCCCTCGAGATGTATATGAATATTCAAATCTTGAATGATCTATTTCTCCTATTGTTAATTTAGAACCAGAAACTAAATTATATGAATGAGGATTTCCACATCTATCCCCTACTTTATCGCCTAATGGTACTGAAGCAGGTATATCAGAAAGCTTTAGTGTCTTATACCATATAGCCTTATCATAAAAATAAAAAGTAGTACATGCCTGATTTGCATCACTATAAGTAAAAATACGATCTGGATGAACACTTCCTTCATCAATAACATCGCTTACCCTAAGCGTTTTTGCCATATAGTTAAATGCAAACTGAACCCCTTCTAAGTTTTTCTGAACAATTCTCGAATATTTATGCGTCTTTATATAACCTGAAAATACAACAACAGTAGCAGTTATAATGATACTAAATATAAACACTGATACTATCATCTCTATAAGAGTAAATCCTTTCTTGATTTTATTGATTTTTTTCATATTATTATTTAATTTCCACATATATTTGACGTTGTTCCAAGTTCATCTATTCTACCAGATGGAGAGACACAAATTAAATATCTCAAGCCTTTTTTCTGTACAATAACTCTAATACTTTTATCAACTATTGCACGATTTTCAGTAACCTCTCCAAATGGAACATCGAAACCTATTTCTGAGATTGGATTTCCTTCATACTCAAATGTAACAGTTACTCCAGTTGGTAATCTTCTAGCTAAAACAGTTGCATAAACCAAAGGTATTGATGGATCATCACAATTCGTCGTTAAGGATGGATTATAAAATTCACCTTGTATCTCGTACATATTGGCACCTGCTTTAAAAGCAAAGTGACATGATCTATTAATACCACTTCTTTTTCCTGACAGAGCACTATTTTGTGCACTCCTAATTCCCGCTGAAACTTCTCTCATAGCAGTTTCTAACTCATGTTTTGTTCGACCTTGCGAAGTCGTAGAGAGTATAACACCTGCCATAATAGATATGATAGCTATAACTATCATAAGTTCAATCAGCGAAAATCCTTTTTTATTTTTTTGTCTCATAAATTAAACTAGGTAATAAATTTTTAGTCAACTGCAATCCACTTAGTAAGCTTTGATTCTACATAAACACAATTAGTATTTACAGAACAGTCATTCTTGCTATTTGGAACACTATTATTACCCCAAGTAACCAGACTTACAGCACTCCAAGCATTACCTCCTCCTATACTAGTTAAAACTACACGACGCTTAAAATTTGAATTAGAACCAGCAGAGCTTTTGTACATACCATCTGCATTTTCCGCTAAATCATACTTAGAAGAACATGTTAACCCAGAAGCACTATTGTAAAAAGCTGAATAATCTAATCCACAACTACCATTACTAAATCCTCTGAATACACTTGTTAATGGCATATCTTTTTGCTTATCTAGATACCTTACTCCTGCACTATTATCCCTTGCATTTCTAACAAGCTCCGCACCTTCTTGAGCAAGCTGAGAGGCAATTATCGTATCACGACTATTAGCAGTTTGCGTAATATTCTTTGCTGCTAGTTGAACTATAGCTATAGCACCTACTATAAGCACAAACGAAGCTAATAGAGTTTCGGCTATAGAAAAGCCTTTTTTTGTTGAATAGATTATTTTTTTCATATTTATATTATACCACATATATTTATTTTCTAGGATAATAAAACAAACTTTCAAAATACACTAAAGAGCTTAGTTTATTAGAGCGACTAAGACTATACTAAACAATTTGTACTTAGCTACAACCTCCACCCCATTTAACAAAACCTTCTCTTATAATTAATCCTTCACAATTATTATTTGCTGCTGTACCAAATACATCCACCGCAAAGTCCCCATTGCTACAATTAGATAATGTGTACGCTCCATCTATCGTACTAGGATTTGGATATGTATAATCAATTGAACTTATTGTATTAACCGATTGCAACTTAGATATGTCTACATTTGCAATATCACCTCCAGCACCTTCACATTCTATACTTATTGCCGAAGCAAGACTGCTAACACTAGTCTGAAATTCTGCAATCTTAGCTCTTTTTCTTGCAGATAATAACGATACCAAAACCACTCCTGCTAATATACCAATTATAGCTATAACTACAAGCAACTCTATTAAGGTAAATCCTTTTTTTATTTTTTTTATCATTACTTTAATTATCTCATAAAATCACATAAAAACAATAGCTTATTTATATAATATTTCTAGACTTACCTTATTTTTCCTATTTTTTTCTATATGATAACTTATTTATATTTAATATTATCACCTATTATACCTCATCTACTATAAATAATATTGCCCAAAACTTACTTCTTACATAGTATTTACAAAACTCCATAAATAAACACTAATTTTAAAAACTTATCAGAAAAGTCTAGTTTTATTTATTATACTAATATATCTTTTTTACTACTAATTATTTTTTATCCACGCACAGAATAACTTTATTAAATAGAACTAGTTATTAATTCTTTATGTATTTTGTAAATATTGTGTAGCGCGCACAGTATGAACAGTCGATGTTTATTTTTCTTGAGATTTTGATAATTTTTTAAACTGAAAAATATACATATTTATTCCATGCAAACATCTAAAACACTAGGAAAATTATTTAGATCATAAAAAATAGTTACATACACTCTAAATCTATCTCTAAATTAAAAAACTACAGTTTCATAAAATCAAGCCAATTTGGAAAAAAGCTCATGAGACAAAATGCGACATACATACCACCTATAAGAAACGGTCCAAATGGAATAGCTGTTTTCATATCTTTTCCTTTAAAGATTATCATAACAACACCTACAATAGAACCAGTCCAAACAGCTAGTAAGAGAGCGATGAACGCCCAAAATGGTCCTAGTGCTAACCCCACAACGAAAGCAATGTAACCGTCGCCATAACCCATCCATTTTTCATCAGAAAAAAAACTAAAACTAAAGAAAAATAAAAAACTAGCCATAGCTGCAACTATGTGGAATATAAATTCTTTTAAATCATATGATACTTGTATATATATAGCTATAGCAACTATTATAGCACTTAAATATATCGCAACCATAGGAACTTCCATATATTTTAAGTCATAGACTAAAACAACCAACATTGCAGCAAAAACTATTGAAATCATTCCAGCTACAATAATATCCTGTGTTGAAAAATTTTCACCAATTCTTGCAATTGCAACTACCAAAAATAATATTCCTGTAATACTTTCTACTAGTGGATATTGAATTGAAATTTTTTCTTTACAATATCTACATTTTCCAAGAAGTCTCAGATAACTCAAAACTGGTATATTGTCATTCCATGCAAGCTCATGATTACAGTCCCTACAATGCGATGAACCAAATACAATTCCACCCTCCCCAGAAGCGATTCTATAGATTACAACATTCAAAAAACTACCAATAATAATCCCAAAAACTAAAAAAATAAATATCACCATGAACATAATATATGAATATTAACATTACTCAAAATCATCACTCATCAACAGAGGTATTTAACTATACCTTTATTATAACATACTAAAAAAAGACTATTAGAACCTTATCTAAAATCTCTTGATTTTTACGAAATTTTAAAAATTGAGAAAAGATATTGAGATATTTTAACGAAATTTGAATAATTTTTGGTAAAATAGTGAAATTTCTAGCAATTAAGAGATTTTAGGCAGATTCTTAATAATTTATGTGATATAATTATTAAATAAACTTGTCTCTAAATAACCAATTATCCAAAATTTGATGAAAATATTGATTTTTTCACCTTATTATCCACCACATATTGGCGGACTAGAATCTCATGCTGATGAGTTCAATAAATACTTATCTGAAAAAAAAAGACATTGATATCACTGTTTTTACTCCCAAATTACCTGCCAATGCTCCAGAAAAAGAAATTCTACATAGTAATGTAAAAATAATCAGATTTCCTGCTTTTGAAATCATACCTAACTATCCAGTGCCTAAATTTTGGTCAATAACATTCTGGAAACTTTTCAATGGATTATTCAAAGATAGTTTTGATACTGTAATTTCTAGAACTAGATTTTTTCTCACCTCTTTGCTTGCATTTTTTTTCTCAAAGATAAAAAATATAAAGTGGATTCATATAGAGCACGGCTCTGACTTCGTACAATTATCAAGTAAATTCAATAGCTTTGTAGCAAAATTATACGATTATACATTTGGAAAATTAGTATTTAAATATTCTGATATAAATATCTCCATATCAAAAACAGTTCAAAAATTTGTACACAGATTTGATAATAGACATTCTCCAGTTGTTTACAGAGGATTAAATTTTACTTCTCTAGATGCTATTCCTAAAGACATAGTCATACGAGAACAATACAGCAACAAAATTATTATTACATTTGTAGGAAGATTATATAAATGGAAAGGTGTAGAAAATAGTATAAAAGCGATAAAAAGATTACCCGCACACCTAAAGAAAAAAATTATATTTCTAATTATTGGATATGGTGAAGATTTCGAATACCTAAAAGACCTATCAAAAACCGAAGTATGTATAAAAATGATCGGAAGTGTATCTCATAAAAAAGCTATTGGTCTTTTAAAAGCATCTGATATATATATTCACTCAGCTCATCCAGGTGGAGGGTTGTCAACTTCCTTACTTGAAGCAATGTATTGTAAAAATGCTATCATCGCTACTAAAAATGAGGGAGCTAATGAAATTATCCATGATAAAAATGGAATTATTATTGACTCTTCTGATGAATGCCTTATAAATGAATCATTATTAAAATTAATAAACGACAATAAATATCTATTGTTATCAAGAGAAAGTGTTAAAACTATAACTAATAAAATAAACTGGAACACTTCAATTAATGAATACTTAAAACTACTGAAAATATGAAAATAATTATAAAAATTCTACTACTATCTCTAAAAAAATATTACTTTTTCACTACTAAATTTGTCCCTTACTAAGATTTTTAGACCTAAATCAAAACTCATATATAACTTACCAAATGATTCTATTGATATAATTTATTCTTGTGCTATATTTGAATATCTTAATAACTTAGCTTTATACTTTTCTAAGATAATCATTTTAAAGTATGATGATATCATGTATAGTAAAGTTAAGAGATTATTTTTAGAAATTCTAAAAAAAACTTAATAATATCTTACTCAAAAATTGTGATGTAATGCAAACAAAAAAATAGCTATTCTAAATACCGATAAATAACGATATAAATTATGTGCGGAATAACAGGAAAAATTTATTTCAATAAAAAGAATGTCTGTACATACGATATTATAGACATGAATAAAAAAATTTCACATCGTGGACCAGATGATGATGGTGTTTATATTTCCAAAAATCAAAAAATTGGACTTGGACATACCCGACTATCTATAATAGATTTATCAGCAAAAGGTCATCAACCAATGCACTACACATGTAAAAATAAAAAATATACAATCGTTTTTAATGGTGAAATTTATAATTTTCAAGAAAAAAAAGATTTATTAAAGCGACATGACTATAAATTCAAATCCAATACAGATACAGAAGTTATAATGGCACTTTATGATAAATTTGGAATTGATTTTTTAACTCATCTCAGAGGAATGTTTGCTTTTGCCCTTTATGATCATCAAAAAAATAAATTAATTTGTGCCAGAGACAGACTAGGAAAAAAACCATTCAAATATTATCAAGATGACAATGTTTTTATGTTCGCCTCTGAATTAAAATCAATTCTTACTCAACCAGAGTACAAAAAAGAAATAGACTATGAAGCTATTCATCACTATTTGACACTTCAATATGTTCCAACTCCTCTCACAGGATTCAAAAACATAAAGAAACTTGAAGCAGCTCACTATATAATAGTTGACTGCGAATCTGGAAAAATTGATAAACAAAAATATTGGACACTTGATTATAATAATAAATTAAATTTATCTGAAACTGAATGGGAAAAGAAAATAATTAATAAATTAGACGAATCTGTTAAATTGCGGATGATTTCTGATGTATCTATTGGAGCTTTTTTGTCTGGAGGAATTGATTCTTCAGCAATTGTTGCTCTTATGAGTAAAAATAGCTCCCAACCAATTAAAACTTTTTCCATTGGCTTTAATGAAGCCGAACACGATGAAACTGCCTATGCTCAAATGATCGCCGATAAATACAAAACTGATCATCATAAATTTATTGTTAAACCGAATGCTTTAGAGATGTTACCGATGTTAGTCAGACAATATGAAGAACCCTATGCTGACTCTAGTGCCCTGCCAACATTTTATCTAGCGAAAAAAACACGCGAGTATGTTACAGTTGCTCTTACTGGTGATGGTGGTGATGAAAATTTTGCTGGTTACGGACGATATAGCATACAAAAATTTGGCTTATGGTATGACAAAATTGGACCTTTGCATAACTTATTAGCCAAACCAACAGCAAAATTAATAAACTCTATTTTTAAAACAACCTTAACTAATCACGCTCAAACTTTTGCTGAAACTTTATCTTCTCCTTATAACAAAAGATACTTGTCTTATATTCAATATTTTTCTCAAGAAGCAAAAAACAATTTATATTCTGATGAGATGAGAGATAAAGTTAGTGATCTAATTACTAGTAATATTTTAATAAAAGCTTTCGCCGAAGCTCAAGCGAACAACAAGGTGGAACAAACTATTTATACTGATATAACTACTTATCTACCAGATGATTTATTGGTTAAGGTGGATATTGCCACTATGGCTAATGGACTAGAAAGTCGCTCTCCATTTTTAGATCATAAATTTATGGAAATGACTGCTCAGATACCAGCAAATTTAAAATTAAAAGGATTGAATAACAAAAAATACATTCTAAAAAAGGCTTTGGAAAAAGATTTAGTCCCCAGAGAAATTTTATACAGAAAAAAAATGGGCTTTGGCGTTCCCATTGAACATTGGTTTCGTAACGAAATGAAAGATTATGTTTATGAAATATTATTATCCAACCAGACAATGTCCAGAAATATTTTTAAGAAAGAAAGTGTTAAAAAATTATTAGACACTCATGTAAATACCAAGATAAACCACAGTTACCGTATTTGGGCGTTACTAACACTAGAACTTTGGTTTAGAGAATTTTTTAGTGAAAATTAATAACGTACAACCTGTTAAAAAAATACGCCTATGAATAAAAAAATAATATTTTTTTTAATAAATTCTTTAGAATCCGGTGGCGCCGAGAGAGTTATTTCTAATATTTTGCCTGCCTTATCTAAAAAATATAAAATTTATTTGATATTACTAAAAGATAGTCGCTTTTATAACCTACCAAAAAGTATTAAAGTTATTTCTTTTTCTAATATAAAAAATAATATTTTAATGATCCCTCTTTTTCCTTTTTACATCTGGAAATTAAAAAACTTATCAAAAAATATCAACCTCTCAAAGTGATTAGTTTTTTAGAAATTGCTAACTTTGTTAATATTCTGACTGATAAAAATACTATCATTTCTTTCAGAACATCTTTAGTTTTTTTTAACAAAGGGATTATAAATAAAATATATAAAAGGCTAATTAAATTATTGTATCCTAGAGCAACAAAAATTATTATTAACTCAAGAGAACATAAAGAGTATTTAATCAAGGAGCTTGATATTCCCCTAAATAAAGTTCAAACTATTTATAACCCCATTGATTTGCCCCTGATAAATAAATTAAAAAACACTCCAATTAATTTACCTTTTTCAAGAAATAATAACCATAAAATATTTATCACCATTGGAAGATTAGACCCACAAAAACATATCCCCGCCCTCGTAAATTCTTTTAAAAATTTATCCCCAGAAAATATACTGCTTATTATTGGTGACGGTCCAGAAAAAAATAACTTACTAAATTTAATCAAAAAATACGATTTAAACAGACAAATTTTTTTACTGGGCAAGAAAAAAAATGTTTATAAATATCTAAACATTGCCGATTATTTAATTTTTTCCTCCCAAGTTGAAGGTTTTACCAATGTTTTAATTGAAGCTATGACTTGTAATTTACCAATTATTACTTCCGATTTCAAAACTGGTGCTAGAGAAATTATTGATCTGAACTTAAAATTCAACACTAAAATAGAATACCCCTATTATGGACCAAACGGGACATCCTTAAGTTTAGTAAATTTTAAAAAAGATTTTAACAAAATTAATTTTTCAAAAATTACACAAAAGCAATTGGAGTTAGCCAAATTTAAAATCACAAAACTTATTGAGCAATGGAAAAAACTAATTGAAATTACTTAAACATTATCTTTCCTGAATAAAAATTCATTACACCCAAGACTACGAACTTCTTTTTTCTCAACACAAACTGAATTAAATTTGATAAAATATTGTTCAATTTCGGAGATACTTGCATATTCATAGGGATAACCGCCTAACCAGTCTTTTATACCAGTATAAAAATCTATCCCTCGCAATGTTTTGTAACCACGAATATATCTAAATGGATTTTTAAAATGTACTAGCAGTCCTATAATAAAATAACTAATATATATCACTTCTAAAACTCTTTTACCTGTACTACCATATATATTTTATTTTTTTCATAATGCAGACGCGCTCTCTAGATTATGTTTAATATTTTTATTATAAATAGCCAGATAAAAAAAACTGTTTTTTTAATAAACTCAACAACATTATTGAAAGCTTTATACATATTCCCTGTATGATGTAACACACCCCAAAAATATACGATATCAAACTGACCTAAAGAAATAACAAGGTTACTATCTAGTGCTAAACCCTTTTTAATAATCCAATTCTCTAGACTGTTCTCTTTTTTATGTAAATATTTTGCACAAATAACAGAAAATTCATATACATTAACACTAGCCACTTCTTTTGTACTAATCCTGCAAGCAGCTAATGAAAATAAACTGCTACCACAACAAACATAAGCAAAAGTTTTCTCTTTTATTTTTTTTCTCTCCTCTCAAAAAGTCTACTAGTGATTTCTTTGCCTCTTTATTTTTTTCATCATTTAAATTTTTTAAAAAAATTTTGCCAGTTTCTTCCAAAACTAAAATGCTTTTGATCTTGACATAATTCCTCATATTCTTTTTTTATAATCCTGCATTGTTTTTATATTTTTAAATAATTAAATTTTTTACTAATTAATCTTCAGTCTTCTAAACCAATCTTAATATTCATATAATTTGTTTTATTATTTCAAACTTATTCATTTTTTATAGAATAAATAAAGAAACTATTAACCTGTATACCCATATAAACCCACAAAATAGTATTTGAAATTATTGTGGAAATAATAGCGCCATAAATCATAAAATGTGGTATTAATATCAAATTTAATATTAAATTTGATATTCCTGCTATCATAACTCCCTTAACAGTTACTCGGATGCCAGCGATTCCTTCAGAATTCAATAACCACATTTTAAGTTGGTAAATTCCCATCAGTCCTGTATTTAAAGCAAATAAAAATATATACTGCCAAGACAATTCATTACCATTAAAGACAAAATAAAAAGCACTATACATTATAAAAACAGATGTCAGAATAAATATTGGGAATATTGCTTTATTTATTATATTAACTTTATCAACCACACTCTTCTTATTCTCAAGAGCGTTAACTTTTGGAAAAAAAACTGTAATAAAGATATTAATAAATTGTACAAAAATCATAGTAGACAACAGAAGATAGGTCGAATAAATTCCGACCTCTTTTGTCCCACCAAAGATATTCAACACTACTTTATCCACACTCGTTAATAATGCACCCGAAATACCTCCTAATATAGCATACTTTGCGTAATTAAACAGTTTTTTAACAATTTTAAAATCGCTCCATCTAATTCTCCAAACAATATCTATTTTAGTGAAAGTAAATATAACGATAATTAAATAAGCACTGGTAAATATTAAATATAAATATTGATAACTATTACTATGAATAATCCCAATTACAAAAATAAATAAAACTAATATAACAATACTTCTTATTAATTCCATCTTTGTTAAAAAATGCATCTTTTGTAACCCTTGTAACAATGCTCTACCAAAATACCACAAACTCATAAAAAACGCTAAAACTATAGCCAGTTGGACGGTGTACTTATCAACTTTGACAAAATAACTTATTGTGTCTTTCCATAACCACAAGAGTACCACAAATAAACTTAACAACAAAAGATACCAACTTGTAGCCACATTTTTAAGTTCTTCTTTGCTTTTGGTGGACTTTTCAGCTGGTAGATATTTAACTACAGCCGTATTAAATCCAAATAACATAGGTACCAACATAAATTCTGCTATTATAAAAATTAACTGAAACATTCCATATTGTTCAAATCCCAAAATTCTAGCTCCAACTATTTGAATAAAAAATATTACAATTGAAGAAATTATCATCCCCATGGTCACAAAAGATAAATCGGCCAAAAATTCCCGCATGGTGTTGCTCATGAGGTGACCAAAAAATTTAAGATGTGCCCATTCGGCAATCTTTATTAATTTGCATTTAATTTCCCCACCTAAAATCTTAAACATTTTATTTATACTACTATACACTTCGTTAATCACGCCTCTTAATTTCTAACATAATACGGTTAAGGAAATATTTTTTAAATATCATTTATTCTAAATGGTATTAAAATTTATCTTTTTTATTAAAAGAATTTTCGCGTACTAATTCAGTTATATTTTTTTCTAGAATCTCAACCGATCTTAATAATTTAAATAATAAAATAAACACAGCAACGAAACCTATAAATATCACTGTGTTTAAATTGGTACTATTAAACACTTTTTCTGATATTAAACGAGCCAATTCAGGAAAAAAAGCAAATGCAAAAATTACACTCCATATGAAAAAATATGTAAAAAATTTAAGTGGTGTGTAAAAAGCCTCTTTTTTGATAAAAAATATAACATTACTAGTTATAAAATAACTGGATATAGTAATTATAATTATTTGAAGTATTGTTATCATATATCTACTGTAGTTTAAAAAAATCAAACATTGTCTTGATTCCGCCAAGAATTGTCTGTCTATTTTGCTTATTCATTGAATAATCTGTATACCTCACATTTATTGGAACTTCTTTATATTTTAATTCTAATCTACCAATTTCTTTTATGACCTCACTATCAAATGCATACCCATCACTTTTTACATCTATTGTTTTTATAGCATTCAAAGTATACGCTCTCATTCCTGACTGACTATCAGCTACATAAATACCAAAAAATATCCAGGTTACGAAGTTACCTACATGATTTGCCATTCTCTTATAAAAAGGCATTTTAGAAATATTTTCAAGTCTGGTACCCAGTACTATATCGTATCCATTTTTTATCTCTTTTACTAGAGAGTATATATCATTTGGATTATGCTGTCCATCTCCATCAATCGCTACTATTATGTCATATTTTTTATTTATAGCATATACCATAGCAGTCTTTATAGCAGCTCCCTTTCCTCTATTTATACAATGACGAAGTACTACAGTATTTTTATGATTTATATTAGTAGGTTCTTTACTACCATCATCAACTAAACAAATATCTCTAAAACCATTTGAATTAAGTTCATATATTAAATCAATAATAATCTCTTCTAATTCATTATAAACTGGTATTACAATTAAAATCGATTTATACATAACTTGCTTATTTATTACTTATACAATAATATACTTATTATACACTAACAAATAAAAAAATATACTAAATAAATGCTAACTTTTCTAAAAAAAATATTTACTTTTAAAAAAATATTTGAAGCTTTAATGATATTTTGGACATTATTTATCTTTTATAAATGGTTCTCATGGAACAACAAAGTTACCTCTCTTTTATTTTCTGATAAATGGCTTGTTACTTTATATGTGTCATATAACAACTCTCTTCCTTTTTTTGTTGGATTATTCTTTTCTTTGGTCTTGTTTCTTTTTCTAAAAAGGAAATCTGAACACCGTACAGCATCTTTGAAAATTTCACCTATTATATTCATTGTTTTTTTTACTACATTCACTTCAGTGTTGTATTTTTTATCTGCCTATATTAGAGTATTATTTCCTGCTGCGGAACCAGCGATTACAACTGGTATCAATCTACTTCATATAAAAAATTTCTTTTATTTACTACTACCTCAAATTTTATGGATACTTCTTTTTTCAATGGGTATTTTTTTACTTGGAAATATTATATATAAGTTTTTACTTCAAAAATACCTATCATGTGAAAAAGATGAGGTTATATTATTTTTAATAAAATTTAGCTTAGGGATTATTCTTTGGTCATTTATTTCATTTTTTCTTGCTTTTTTTTCTTTCTTTTATAAATCAATTATTTTGATTATCTTTTCTGTAATATTACTACTTGAACACAAGACTGTTTTACAAATATTTAAGTTATGTGCAAAAAAAATAGAATTTAAAATTACCCTGAATTCTTATTTTTATTGGATTGTAATGCTTTTTATACTTTTTGTCAGTATGTTACTAATAAATTCACTTCAACTTTTTTCAAGAGGTTTTGATAATTTAATAGTGTATTTAAATATTGCAAATATAGTTAGTAATACTCATTCACTTATTTCTGGTTATTATCCGTATCCCTATAGCCTGCTAGCTTCTATAGGTTTTCTTTTTGCCAAAAATATTGCTTTATTTGCTCTTGGTAATCAAATAATTTATGGAATTGTTGGAATGGTAGCTTTATTCAAGTCTTTTTCATTTTTTGTAAAAAATAAAAAACTCTCATTTTTGCTCTCATTTTTATGGATTTCATTACCTTTGACTACTTACTATTTTAGTGAAGATGCTAAAGTTGAATTATTACTATTTTATACATGCACTCTTTCTGTGATTTTATTTTTAAAATGGTTACAAACTAGACAAAATATTTATATATATCTAACAGCTATTACATTGAGTTTTTCTTTTTCTGTAAAGATTCTTGCAATATTTCTTATAATCTCATTTATTCCTATAATTTTATATAATTTAATAAAATTCAATTCATATTCAAAATTAAAAACTGTTTCAATTTTTATAGGTTTAGGTATACTTATTTCATCTCCTTGGATAATTTACAGCTTATCCACACATAAGAATAATTCAAATTTTTCCATAAATTCTTTTATAGTGAGTAAAAATAAATTCAATGCAGGATATATAACACAAAATGATTTAGCTGATAAAATTGATATATCACTTTGCAAGGACACTACTCCTGTAGAAGACCTTAGCAGATTTCAATCTCAATCACATCCACTTTTAAAACCTATTATTATCCCATGGGAATTGCTCAAAAATAGACATGAGAATGTAAACAAGACTATTGTGAATATAGGATTTATTTTAATAATATTTTATGGATTGTTTTATATTTTTTATATAAAAAAGTTACTAAAAAAAGAAAAAATAAATTCAAAAACTTTAATATTATTATCCATGAATTCTGTTTACTGGATCTTATGGGGTATCTTTGGCAAAGAAATTATTTGGTACGGTTATTCTGGTTTTACAATATTTTTCTTATTAATTTCTGCATTACTTATATCTATATCTCATAAATATAGATATTTATATATGATACTTATTGCATTGATATTACTAAATATAACCACAGACTTATTATCCTTTACTAAAACTTTTGCAAATTCTTCTGTGATTAATTATATAAGCAAAAGAGTGACCTATGACCAAAAAATATTTGACCTATTAAATACAAAAGAAAATAAACACAAAAGAATTTATTCAACAGCAGAACGTTCAATTTACCAAATAAAAGCAAATAATGAAAGAGTTTTAATAGATAGTTCTTTAGGATACTTTTCTTGTCTGACTAAAAACTACACCGATAACCAAATCAAAAATCATCTTAAAAATAATTTAAAAGTTGATTATGTTCTGTATTCATTAGGTAAGCCAACTGTAACAGAAAGTAATAATACATTAGTCAAAAAAGCTATAGTATTTTACAATTTTTCAAAAAATAATCTTGAATTAATAGAAGAAGTTGATTCCATAATGCTTTTCAGAATAAAATAAAAAGATATCTTTGATATCTTTTTATTTTATTTTCTAATTTAACTAACAACCTGTACCTGAAAATGTAGCTCCTTCTGGTGTAAGAGTTGCCTGACAATTTGGTGCAGTAGATGAAGTTAGAGTTGCTGTATTAAACCCACTTCCAGAAGCACCTCCATTACATACACTCACATCTACTGTTCCATTAAGATTAGGTGGAAGAGTTGGTGCTGTAAACGAAGTTCCATCACATTCAATAACTAATGCTGCAGATACACTTGATGCTTGAGCCTTGAACTCTGCAACTCTAGCTTTGTCTCTTGCGCCACTTAGTGACACAAGTACTATAGCTGCCAAAATACCTATAATCGCAATAACGATTAATAGCTCAATCAAAGTAAAACCTTTTTTATTCATTGTTTATGTCACCTCCTTTCTTTTAATTTTTATTTTTCTACTTTTTAAGTATACACTATTTTTTAAAAAAAATCTATCTTGCTATTATCCACTATTTAACTTTTTTGTTATTTTTTTACTAAAATGCACTTATTTTGGCTGAAGTAATAGATTTTATACAAGTTCTAGCGCCAATAATGTTCTTTCCCTATTCTTTTATTTTCTTCTTTTTTTATAGTTTTTAGCTTCTCTGTTTTAATTTTAACTCTTGTTTCTACTTCCATTTCCACAAGATTTTTATCACGTCCATATCTGAGACTTGAAAGTTCCTTTAATTTATCTACTAAGTCATTATCCTCCTCAGTCGGAGGATACGTATTCATACTAAATGGCGTTACAGTTTTATTATTTATAAGTATTTTACTAAAACATTTATAATTATCTACATTTATAAGGTCATGAGAACTAAATATTGGATTAAATTGTTTTTCTAAAAATTCAGCATCTTCCGCTCCCACTCTAAATGCAACCATAGAACCCACATTCCCAAATACCGCCTTTGATATATCATCACTGAGCTGTCCTATAAATTGATGAGCTATAGTTATAGAAAGTCTGTATTTTCTAGCCTCAGAAAGAATTTGTGAAATACTGTTAGTAGTAACATTTTGAAACTCATCGATAAACAAGTAGAAATCCTTTCTATCATCTTCTGCCATATCGACCCTACTAAGTGCTGCCATGAGTAATTTACCGACTATTATCATACCCAACAAGTGGCTATTCATTTCCCCAATTTTTCCCTTTGACAAATTGACCAAAAGAATTTTTTGATTATCCATTATATCCCTAAAATTTATAGTACTTTTTTGTTGAGAAATAATAGGTCTCATCATGTCATTTGATAAAAATGGAGTAAGCTTTGATGTAATATACGGAACCATATTTGCAAGTGAAGAATCCCCACCTGCCTTTTCAGCTTCTTTTGTCCAGAATTCCTTAACAGCTATATTTTTACACCTTAAAAGTTTCATTTTTCTAAATTCTTCATCTGCCAAAACTCTTGGAATTTCCATAAGCGTAGCACCTGATTCAACATCCTCCATTATAAGAAGTAACGCATTTCTCATATATTGCTCAAACATAGGTCCTCCTGTTGATTTTAAATCATAAAGCTTATCAAAAATATTCAAAATCTCGTTTACCACAAAACTTTTTTCTTCTGGTTTATCAAATTCCAACATATTAAGACCAAATGGACGCTCAGAATCTGAAGGATCAAAATACACAACATCTTTTGCTCTTTCCTTTGGTATTGCCATCATAATATCATCAATTGCCTCTCCATGTGGATCAATAAAACAAAGTCCTTCTCCATTTCTTATATCCTGTTTTGCAATCTCCTGTAAAAATACAGATTTACCCGCTCCCGTCTGTCCAATAACATACAGATGTCTCCTCCTATCATTTCTAGTAAGTCTCACATCGGTTCTATTGGCTCTAAAGTCAGAATACCCCAATAAAGTTCCTTCTGTTGGCATATCTATAGGTGGAGATGATACTGTTGATTTTACACTTGCTATATTTGGTGTCTTTGTCGTTGAAATTGGAAAATGAAATATACTAGCTATTTCCTCTACACTAAGCAACATAGAAAACTTTTTATTAAATGCACGAAAAATAAAATTAAAAGCAACTTTATCTATATTTTTATTAAATTTCTTTGAAACCACTCTATTTACATCATGTCTTTCTAGTTGTGCAAAAGAATTTTCCATATGTGAAACAATTTCCCTAGCTCTTTCTTTTGATTTTGCTGATGCTACTAATCTGATATTTACATTATACGCTGACTTTGAAACTTTTTTTTGCATTATTTTTATAAGTTCCTGATCTTCTGGTGTTAACTGCGTTGTTACATTACTCTCTTCTTTCTTTTTGGATAATGTTCCTATGAGATCACTTATAAATTTAATTATTCCTGAACTTTTATAAACTTCATCAAGTCTTTTGCCCTGTTGCATCTTTATGATAATTTTTTTACCTTTTGTCCTCCATCCAATAGGTGCTCGCTGTAATACTAATTGAATACTTGCACCTTCATTTTTGTGATCTAATTTACTAATTGATGTAGTAATTTCATTTAAGGGATCTCTATCCATTTCTACATAAGTTTTAAGAGGTAATACCTGTGATTCTTTTAACTTTAAATTTGATATAGCTATTTCATTATCTGGTATAAATATTGTATAATCAGATACTTTATCTATCTGTGCCTCTGAAAAGTAGCTATGAACCTGTTTTTCAAGTGCTTTACTATATTTTTTAGGAACTGTTATAAAAAATAAAATTTCTTCACTGCTTGCAGGAGCAGCTATTTCTAATGTTATTCTAGGCTTTTCATAAAAAATATCTTTGATAGGACTAACTTCAGATTGCAATCTAGTAAGCACAGTCAATAATTGCTCCATAACACCAATTTCTTCTTTCCATGAATCTGAAATTTTTGAATCAGTATTATTGCCTTTATATACTACTCTGATAACATCCACATTTTCATGTATTGCAGCATTTATATTTTCCCTATACTTAAGAAAGCTACGTAAAATAAATATTACACCACTAAACACAGATATTATTGCAAGCAATGCTACTACTACACCAAACATTAAATCTACAGTTTCCATATTTTTATTTTACTAACATTTACTTTTATTTATTTTTATCTACTAGATGAAGTTTATCATGAATCACATCCAATATGTACCAATCCCTAGTCTTTTCAGCAATTTTTACCGCATAATGAGCTCCTTCAGTCCTCAGCAAATCCATTATGAATTCAATTTTTTCTTCTCTTGTTACTTTACTAAATAAAATTTCAATATCTTTTTTGGATTTTTTAATATTAAAAGTACTTAAATTTATTCTTCCTATTTTTTTCTTTGAATTTTTATTCTCATCAAATATCTTCAAGGATTCTTTTTTTTGATTTATTTGCTCCCTATTTCCACTATATTCACTTTCATCATTTAAAGATTTTAATTCATTTTTGTTCTGACTATCTGAATAACTATCAGTAGATACCAACTCTAAATCCTTGTTTACTACCTGATAATTATGATTTTCCTTTTCTTCGGTTTTAGTAGAAATTTCATTTTCATTATTTTGAATATTATATGAATCAGTATTATATTTTATATCTTTAGATACTATATTATAGTCTCGTGAATCATCCATATTCACAGCACTCGGAATACTAGTTTTTTGTAGTACAATCCTATTCATATGATTTCTAATTTCATCTTGATCTGCCCTAGCAGAGGCTATTTTATTATCATCAAGCACACCCTTATCTGTTGGTTTAATTAAATCACCAAAATCCACAGAATCACTTGCCAAGTGAACTACATCCCTTTCTGAGATAGGAAATTCTTTTGTTACTGCAATTTCTTCTTTATTGCTACTTATTATTTTTTGTTCATTTACAAAATCTGTTTTGTTTAAATTTTCTCTTTCTGGATGATATACACCAAAACCAGACCCCTTGTTTACCTTAGCAAGAGCCTCATCACTTAATGGTCTTAAATACCGTTTTTGTGTGGCGCTTTCTTTGTCTTTTAGACTTAAATCTTCATTTGGAATTGCTTCTCTGCTGTATGGCATAATTTTTTATATTACTTTTATTATATTATAACATATGGTAGGATAAAGTATTAACTTTTTGGGAAAGTTTACAAAACTCTAAATTAGAAAGATTTTTGTTATACATAAATCACTGCTATACTATATATATGAAAAAGAAAAAGAGGAAAGAACCTAATACTCTTAATAATACTGATTTAGACTTTGACTCTAATCATAGTTTTTCAATGCCCGAATTATCCAATACAGTAAAAACTGACCGAGGTCTAGATCTAGAAACTGTCCAAGCAATCAGCAACTATAAAAAGGAGCCTAAATGGATGACTGATTTCAGACTTAATTCTTACAACATCTTTACAAAATACAAAATGCCCACTTGGGGAGTTGATTTATCTGCACTAGACTTTGATGATATAACTTACTTCCTAAAAGCCACAAAAAAACAGGCAAATTCTTGGGATGATCTCCCTATTGAAATAAAAGAAACTTACGAAAGAATTGGAGTTCCTGAACATGAGAGGAATTGGCTTGCTGGAGTAAGTGCTCAGTACGAAAGTGAGGTAGTTTATGAATCTGTACAAAAAGAACTCACAAAACAAGGTGTTATATTTTGTGATATGGACACTGCTCTCAAAAAATATCCAGAAATTGTAAAAAAATATTTTTCAAAACTTATTCCACCAAGTGATAATAAATTTGCAGCATTAAACTCTGCTGTGTGGAGTGGTGGCTCATTTGTGTATATACCAGAAGGCGTACATGTTAAAATGCCCCTGCAAGCCTATTTTCGCATAAACACTGAAAGATTTGGTCAATTCGAAAGAACTTTAATAATAGCAGAAAAAAATTCTAGCGTTCATTATATGGAAGGCTGCACCGCACCAATATATTCCACAAATTCACTTCACAGTGCAGTTGTAGAAATTTTTGCACTTGAAGGTGCTACAGTTCGTTACACAACAGTTCAAAATTGGAGTACAAATATAATAAATTTAGTCACAAAAAGAGCACGAGCTGAAAAGAATGCTACAGTTGAGTGGGTTGATTGCAATATAGGCTCTGGAATAACCATGAAATACCCAGCTGTAATTCTTGCAGGAGAAGGAGCAAATGGAAAAGTTCTTTCAATTGCAATAGCTAGCAAAAATCAAAATCAAGACACAGGAGCAAAAATGATTCATCTAGCCTCAAATACATCTTCAAGCGTTATATCAAAATCTATTTCAAAAGATGGGGGGATAAGTAGTTACAGAGGACTTACTTTTATAAAAAAAGGAGCAAAAAACGCACATAATTTTGTGCAATGTGATGCTCTACTTTTTGATGATGAATCTGAATCAAATACATTTCCTACCATTAAAAATTTTGAAAAAACTTCTAAGACTGAACATGAAGCTACTGTTGAAAATGTAGGAAATGAGAAGTTATTTGCGCTTATGCGCTTAGGACTCAAAGAATCTGAAGCTAGAGGTATGTTAGTAAATGGATTCTTGGAAGAAGTTACAAAAGAAATTCCATTCGAATATTCAGTAGAACTTTATAAACTTGTAAATATGGAAATGGAAGGTAGTATAGGATAATACAAAAACATGCAACAAACAACAAAAAATATAGAATATCTAGATATATCAAACATTGATGATAATATATTCAATATCTCTGATTCCAAAACTTACATTTTTTATTTCAAAAATAAACAAGGAGATTTAATATTTAATATTTCTTCCGAAAATGCTACAGTTTATATTTTTGGAATTTATGATGCTTACGAAAATCAAAATTTTTCACTAAATACATACCAAATTCATAAAGAAAAAAATTCAGAAAGTCATGTACTTATAAAAGGTGTCTTTCGTGACAATTCCTCATTGAATTATAGAGGCATAATTGATATAGAAAAAGATTCTTCAAATTCAATAGCTTCTTTAGAAAATAAAAATTTATTATTAGATGAATTTGCAAGTGTTATCACAAATCCTATACTAAAAATCAAACCACATAAAGTAATATGCACACACGCTGCCACTGTTTCAAATATAAATAAAGAACATACTGAATTTTTAAAAACTCGTGGAATATCTGAAAATGACGCCAAAAAACTTTTAATTGAAGGATTTTTAGCAGACATCAAGCAAAAAATAAATTTATTACTAAAATAGAACATAATTTAGATACATTTAATGTTCTTTCGTCCATAAAAAATATATTATTAATAATAGGTTGACTGTCTTTAATGAAAGCAAGTATTTTATGTCCAGGAATATAATAAGCTAGTTGTCTTCCTTTCCCTGGTGGGAGTGTTAACTCAATTCCTAAGTCATTGCATATAGTACCACGGATTCATTTGTTATTTCAATTGTGGTTGCATGTGTTAATATACCGCCAAACACACGCCTACTATAGATTGTGTTAGATTCTAAGAAATCTATTATCTCTTGTTTTGTCACAACCGATGCTAAAGAACGTCCCATTGCATTTAATAGTCCATGTTTGAACCATTTTTTAGTGCCCAATTTAGGTTTTGTTTTTTGCATATCCTCCTGGTATTGAATGATAAATTCTTCTCTCTTCGCCTCTAGTAAGGCGTTAACTATACTTAATTTGTTCATGTGGATTAGGGTGTTTAGCAATTGTCTCTTTTATCAATCCTTCCCATGTTTGTGTTATGTTATAATATTTCATAATTTTTTTTGTTTAATTAAAAGTTTTTTTTACAGACTCTCTTACTTTATCCATTGTTTTTTTACTTACACGTTCTACTTCTGCGTATTCGTATAGCAAAAATTGTGAGGGTGCTAAAACAGGTCTATTAAGAAAAAGGAAAAACAAAATTAAAACGTAAAGCAAAAAGTCTGACGCTGATAAAAAAGTAGGATGCATTTTGTTGTTTTATTGTCATCGAGAGCCAGAGGGGAAAGTGGGGGAGGGAGGAAAAACACGAGAAGATAGGAGGAGAAACTAAAGGGGGTGGAGAAGTAGGAAGAGAAGGAGGAAGAGAAGGAGGATGAGAAGGAGGAGGAGCGGGAGGAGGAAGTGAGGATGCATATTGCAATTTACTGTTGCTATCGAATAGAATAAAATGTTACAAGAAAGGAAGGGTAGTGAGAATGTGAGTGAGTTACAAAGAGAAAGAGAGAGAGAGCAAGAGAGAACGGAGGAAGAGAAAGAGAAAGAGAGAGAGA
>CAMZLB010000011.1 GCA_947311515.1 Candidatus Moraniibacteriota bacterium
GCTTGTGTTGTGATTAATGTCAAAAGAGACAGAGAAATAACTAATGATTTTTTGCTTAACATTTTGTATCCTTTCGTGCGTACAAAACAATGTAGTCTTGGATTGAATTTGACTACTTTTATAGTATATATATATATATATATTGTCAACCCCTTCTCTAAGAAATTACTAATTATCGTTAAATCTAACTATTTCTTATAGCAGCTTGCGCAGTAGCTAAGCGAGCAATTGGAACTCTAAATGGTGAGCAACTAACATAGTCAAGTCCTACTTTATGACAAAATTCTATAGATTCAGATTCTCCGCCATGTTCCCCACAAATCCCTAGTTTTAAATCCCTTCTCTCCATTTTTCCTTTTTTAATTGCAATTTTTATTAATTCTCCAACTCCATCTTCCTCAAGCTTTTCAAATGGATTATTATTATAAATTCCTTTTTTAATATATTCTTCTATAAATTTTCCTGAATCATCCCTACTAAAACCAAGGGTCATTTGAGTTAAATCATTAGTACCAAAACTAAAGAATTCTGCTTCACGAGCAATTTCATCTGCTGTAAGTGCTGCTCTAGGAACTTCTATCATTACACCAACTTTATAATTACTTATCCCTACCTTATTAGCAACATCAAAAATTATTTTTTTCTGATTAACAAATTCTTTGACGTCACCCACCAATGGAACCATTATTTCTATGTCAATATTTTCCTCTTTTGCTACTTCAAATATTGCAGTGGCTTGCATTTGTGTTATTTCAGGATAAGTAATTCCTAATCTACATCCCCTATGTCCAAGCATCGGATTTACTTCATATAATTCACTTATTTTTTGTTTTAACTTTTTTTGAGAAATGCCTATTTCATCTGCAAGTTCTTTTATATCCTTTTTTTCTTTTGGTAAAAATTCATGAAGTGGTGGATCTAATAATCTAACATTTACAGGCAATCCAGTCATAACTTTAAATAGTTCTTTAAAATCTTGTTTTTGAAGTGGAAGTAGTTTTGTTATCGCTTTTTTTCTGCTATTCAAATCATTAGCAAGTATCATTTCTCTTATGCATTTTATTTTATCAACATCAAAAAACATATGTTCAGTTCTACAAAGTCCAATTCCTTCAGCTCCAAATTCTAATGCTTTTTTTGCATCATTTCCATTGTCAGCATTTGTCCTAATTTTTAACTTTCTAAATTCATCTGACCATTGCATAATTTTCATAAAGTCATCAGACAATTCTGAATCTTTGGTAATGATTTTACCTTTATAGACCTTTCCAGTTGAACCATCTAAGCTAAGCACATCACCAGAAACAAATTCTTCACCATTTACAGTCAATGTTTTGGTTTTTTCATCTACTACTATATCATCACAACCAGAAACACAGCATTTTCCCATTCCTCTAGCAACTACTGCAGCATGAGAAGTCATACCTCCAGTTGAAGTAAGTATTCCATTAGCTGAATTAATTCCCTCTATATCCTCTGGACTAGTTTCTTTTCTTACTAAAATTACATTTTTTCCTTCACATCTTTTTTCACATGCCTCTACTGCAGTAAAAACAATTTCTCCTACTGCAGCACCAGGTGATGCAGCTAAGCCAATTGATATTGGATTATTTTTTACTAAATCTTTTATACAAAACTGCTTATGTAATAATTGATTCAAAGAATTAGCTTCGATTTTTAACAATGCCTCTTCCTTTGATAGAATTCCTTCATCTACCAAATCAACTGCAATTTTTATAGCAGCAACTGCTGTTCTTTTACCGCTTCTAGTTTGCAAAAAATACAATTTACCCTCTTGGATAGTAAATTCCATATCTTGCACGTCTTTATAGTGATTTTCTAGCTTATCTTTTATTTCTACTAATTCTTTGTATATCTCTAGATTTTGATTCTTTAACATATTTATTTCTAAGGGAGTCCGCACACCAGCAACTACATCTTCTCCCTGTGCATTCATCAGATATTCACCATAAAACTTTTTCTCACCAGTTGAAGGATTTCTAGAAAAACATACACCTGTACCAGAAGTCTCTCCCATATTTCCAAATACCATTTCTTGAATACTTACAGCTGTACCTAATAAGCCATGAATTCCACTTAATCTCCTATAAATTATTGCCCTATCATTATTCCAACTATCAAAAACAGCTTCAATTGCTATATAAAGTTGCTCATTAGAATTTTGTGGAAATTCTTTTTTTGTTTTTTTCTGTACAACTTCCTTAAACTCATTTACTATATTTTGTAAATTTTCTACATTTAAATCTGTATCTAAATAAATATTATTTTTATCTTTTATTCTTTCTAAAATTTCCTCAAAGTCCCTCGATGCAATACCCATAACAACATTACCAAACATTTGAATAAATCTTCTATATGAATCTAATGCAAATTTTTTATTCTTAGTTTTTTTTGCAAGTCCTTTTACAGATTCATCATTTAATCCTAAATTTAAAACCGTATCCATCATACCAGGCATAGAAACTGCAGCGCCTGATCTCACTGATACAAGTAAGGGATTATAGTTGTCTCCCAACTTCTTCCTAGAAATTTTCTCCAATTCCTTAATTTTTGCATCAATTTGATATCTTATTTCATCAGTCAAAGATTTATTATTCTTATAATACAACTTACAAGTTTCTGTAGTTATAACAAACCCAGATGGAACTGGGATACCAAGCGATTTCATTTCCGCTAAATTACTACCTTTCCCTCCTAATAACTCTTTCATGTCTTTATTCCCTTCTTCAAAAGAGTATGTGTATTTTTTCATTTTTTCTATATTAATTTTAAAGTATTAATTTTCAGAATTTTCATAAAACTTACTCTGTACAATAACTAACTAAAATTAATACACTATTATTGTAACATGACAAAAAAATAAAAAATCTAAAATATGATTTTTTCATACCTTCATATTTATAAAAAAATTACCAATTAATTTTTTCTATATTATTTTTATTTAAATATTTATTTGTTTTTGAAAAGTGCTTACAGCCAAAAAAACCATTATAAGCTGAAAAAGGTGAAGGATGGGCTGATTCTAATACTAAATGTTCTTTTCTGTCGATTATTTGACCTTTTTGTTTAGCATAATTTCCCCATAATAAAAAAACTATTCTTTCTCTTTTACTCGATAATTTAAATATCACATGATTTGTAAAATCCTCCCAACCCTTATTTGCATGTGAGCCTGCAGCACCTTTTCTTACGCTAAGAACAGAATTTAATAAAAATACTCCTTGATTTGCCCAAGTCTCAAGATTCCCACTTGTAGTATTTTTCTTTATTTGTAAGTCAGTCTCTATTTCTTTATAAATATTTTTAAGTGATGGTGGTGCTTTGATTCCATCTTGTACAGAAAAACATAGGCCATGTGCTTGACCTTCTCCATGATATGGATCTTGCCCAATAATAACCACCTTTACTTTTTCAAAAGGAACCTTATTAAATGCACTAAATAAATTTTTTGGTTCTGGATAAATAATATTACCTATATATTCGTTTTTTACAAAATTTGCAAGCCTTTTAAATTCTTCTGTTTCAAAATATTCATTCAATATATTTTTCCATGACTCTTCAATTTTTATGTCCATGCTTTTTTTTAATAATCTAATTTTTCATAAATTTTTATTTGCAACTCCTTAAGGCCTTCAGCTGAAAGTGATGCAAAATATAAATCATTATTATCCAAAAATATTCCATCAGTTCCTGAAATATCCCAATCATATCCAACTGATACCACTCCTTCTGCTGTTATATTATTTGATACAACACTAAGCATTGCAACATCATTACTAAATGCAGGATAAGCAACTTTTACTTCATTTTTATTCAAAGATTTGATAGCTGGTTTTGCTCCTCTAATAATCGGAGTTAAGTTATAGCTCTCTGCTACTATATTTCCATCAGAACTAAGCAGTATACCAAATCCCTTATTATCTGATGACTTACCTAGAACTAAAAATCTATCTATACTTTCCAAATATTCAACATTATAAGTATAAAATTTAACATTATCCTTTAGAATTGAAACTTTTTTATCAAAAGAATTTGTATCTAAATTATAAATTGCAAACATAAGCATTGCAAAATGTTCCCCATCTATGAATCTTTGCCACAGTAAAAAGTTTTTATTTTTTGAACTTGCAATAAGTGGCCACCAATCTCTAGTTTCATTTCCAGCTACCACACTTATTTCATCCAATAATTCACCACTGCTATCATAAATACTCATACGAACATCATCTCCCGTACCCAACTGATTAATTCCTCCGCCCTCAACCCAACCATCTGAATAAAACACACTAAATTTATCTTCCGCAGCTGAAACATGTCCTGAATGTCCACCGTCAAAAACTGTCTTATAATATGGTTTTATTTTTCTCATTTTTTTATCAAAAACTACATATGATTGAGAAACTTCATTATAAGTTTTATGCACATCTTCGACTGTCACAAATATATTTCCATCATTATTTACTGCACTACTTACAAATCCTTGCGTAGACGGCGTTCCAATAAGTTTTCTTGAAATAATTTCTGGATTAGAGCTATCGATTAAAGAATAGTATGTATTATGATTCCATTCATCATCAATTACCTTAGGATAAATTGCATTACCACTACTAGACCAAATCAACATATAATCCCTATTAGATTTATTCAAAAAATTTATACCATACTGATATTGCCTTGAATCTTGTGCATTCTTAACATCATCCAGATAACTACTACGAACAATCTTTGATTTTATTTTCCCATCTTCTTCTCTATAAATCTTCCAATTGCCCTTATCAAAATCTCCTAGACTGATATTCTCAAACCTTTTATCAATTTTTTGCTTCAACATATTCAAGATTTCTTTTTCTTCCATTTTCTTCATATTTTCTTCTGAAAATACATTTTTAAAATCTTTTTCGTAATATAAATCGTCTCTAAAAATCTTATGTGTAATTTTATTTAACTTTCCAGTCTTCAAATCCTCTATTAATTCAAAAATTGTTGGGATATTATTAGTTTCATTAATTTTAATCACCTGTCCTTCTTTTTGAGAATATTCTATACAAGACACTAATGCTGGAAAAGGAAATAAATCTTCACTAAATAGAGTGTCTCTTGTATTATTTAAATTTATAAATGAGCATACTTCAGAGTTTTTATTTCCTAATTCAAGTGAGAACTTTTTTTGAGTCGATAAATAATTTTCAATTTTTTTATCAAGTGATATTTCTTTTTTAATATCATTTTGGATAGTTTGTTTATTACACCATGAATACGAACCTATACACAATAATCTATTTATATCATATCCACTTTCACACTTCTCATTTTCTGCTTTTATTGCATTACTAATCCTCATTTTTTCCACAGAAGCTAGGCAACAATT
Organism: Candidatus Moraniibacteriota bacterium; assembly: GCA_947311515.1. Taxonomy (GTDB): domain Bacteria; phylum Patescibacteriota; class Minisyncoccia; order Moranbacterales; genus JALWEZ01. Next base: position 5,390 of record CAMZLB010000011.1, read on the forward strand.
ATTATCACATGCTTTTTCTAAATTAATATAATACATTTCATCTTTACTTATATAATCATGTCTTTCTTCTGTATTTTCAGAATTTTGTTTTTGTATTGAAAAATCATAACTTCTTACTTTTAAAAATACAGACAACAAAAATATTAGTAGAAAAATTATTATAAATATTGATTTATTTTTCATTTTTTTATTTTATCTTAATATTATAAATAATACCATATTAAAGATATATTTAAAAAGACAAATTTTTAGAAGAAAAATGGAAATTTCTTTGTGGATTGTCTATATGATTAATATTTAGACATTTTTTATGAAAAAATGAATAAAAAAATAACACTTAAAGAAAGAGAATATATTAAGAGGTATGTAATATATAAAACTAACTCATAAGTAAAAAATTTTAAAAATAAATCTAAAATACATTTTTAAAATCTTTGTTTGCAGGGTTTTTATAAGTTGTATTTTGAGAAAAACAACAAAAATAATAATTTCTAGAGTTTTACAGACATTCCTCAATAAGAACTGTAAAATATCGTTATGAGCATGACTCATATTTACACTCTCCACGGCAATTCTAAGGAAGTCAATCTTTTTTTATACTCTTCAAACACCTTTGGTCCATGAGGTTTTGGCAGAAATATTAAATATTCATCACTCGCTTCTATAATAGCACCTTTATATTCAGTTTTTGGATTTGATTTAATCTTTTTTTGTTGAATTTTCTTCAAATAATTCTCTATAAACTCAAAATTAAATATTGACTCAAATGTATTTCTAACAAACTGAGCTCTAGACGAATCCTCTTCACATAAATCTGTTTTCAAAACCTTTATTTGATAATGAGGCTTATAATTTCTTATCCAACTATTTTCTTCTGTAAATTTTTTAAAAACATCCATTCCATACATAGGCATTATAAAACTATATTCATGTGCTGCAAATAAATCTTTTGTAGGAACTTCTAGTGACTTATCTGTAATGTAATAATTCAAACAAACTCTATCCGTATGCTTATCTCCCCACATTCTAATTCCAAATAAATGTGTAACCACTGTCATCAAAAATCTTCCCGTCCATAGATGTCCATATTTGCATACAATAAGTACATCCAAATCACTATCTTCATTTCCATTTTTGTACGATAAATTGCCTGTTAACGCAATCATAACAATAAAAGGAACCATTTTTAAATATTTGGAATATTTTTTAAGTTTTTTAATTTTTTTTATACTTATCAATTCTCTTTTTCGCCTATTTTCTACTAATTTTTTTCTCCCATGTAATAAATAAAATCCTTGCAAATTTAAAATATATTCCTTTATTTCATCTGTTTCTAATTCCTTAATAACTTGATCTAATCGCCAAAATTTTTGCACCCCATCCTCTGTAGGCAATGCAACTAAATGCTTCCAAATTTCAAAAGAAGTCAAAGGAAAATCAAATACATCATAATATGTTATTGTAGCTATTATATTTTTTCTAAGTTGTAAATCCATATTATAATTACAAATTAATACCCCTACAAAAAAGCAGCTGTATGACTTTTTTTATCTTTACTTAATTGCTTTGGAGTTCCTTCAAATATTAATTTTCCTCCATTTTTTCCACCTTCATTCCCTAATTCTATAACCCAATCAGCATGCTTTATAACATCTGTATTATGCTCAACAACAATAACCGTATTACCCTTTTCAATAAGAGCATCTAACACATTCAATAATCTCTCTATATCCTTAAAATGCAAACCAACAGTTGGCTCATCTAATATATACAAAGTTTTACCAGTATGCTTTCTAGCTAATTCTGTTGCAAGTTTAATCCTCTGTGCCTCACCTCCAGAAAGAGTTGTGGCATTTTGACCAAGTCTCAAATACCCTAAACCAACATTTGCCATTGCCTGTAATTTTTCAGCTATAATTCTCTGTCCACTAAAAAATTTAAGAGCATAAGACACACTCATATTAAGAATTCCTGCAATATTTTCTCCATTATATGTAACTGCTAGTGTTTTTTTATTGTATCTTGAACCATTACACGTATCACATTTCACATATACTGGAGGAAGTAAGTGCATTTCTACTTTCGTTACTCCATCACCTTGACACGCTTCACATCTACCACCCTTCATATTAAAACTAAATCTAGCTGCTGTATATTTTTTTTCTTTTGCAATTTCTGTTTCTGCAAATAACTCACGTATGTAACTAAACATTCCTGTATATGTAGCTGCATTTGAACGTGGTGTCCTTCCTATAGGAGATTGATTTATATTGATAATTTTATTAACATTACCCATTCCTATAATTTTTTTATGAGCTCCTGATTCTTTTTTTGCTCTATGAAATTTTTTAGCTAATTCTGGAGCCAATATTCCATTCACTAACGTTGACTTGCCACTTCCACTAACACCACAAACAGCTATCAATAATCCTAAAGGGAACCTTACATCTATATTTTTTAGATTATTTTCAGTAGCACCTTTTACAGTTATACTTTTCCCATTACATTTTCTATACGATTGTTTATTGCTTACTACTTTTTTACCTGATAAGTATTTTCCTGTTTCTGAACTACTTTTAAGCATTTTTTCATATGTTCCTGAAAAAATAATCTCTCCTCCTTCTTCTCCTGCTCCCTTTCCCATATCAACAATCCAATCAGAGGCTTTCATAACTTCACTATCATGCTCAACTACAATTAATGTATTTCCAGAATCCTTAAGGGCTTTCATTGTATTTATAAGCTTTATAGTATCTTTACTATGTAATCCTACTGTTGGCTCATCTAGTACATATATAACTCCCGTTAATTCTGATTTTATCTGTGCTGCAAGCCTAATTCTTTGAGCTTCTCCACCTGAAATAGAATTACTCGAGCGATTTAATGATAAATATCCAACACCAACATCTATAAGAGATTTAACTCTATTTTTCATTTCCCTTACAATAGGAAAAATCGTTTCTTTTTGAATCTCTGTAACACTATCATAACTTTTAAACTTATCCAATTCAATACTAAAGTCTGATAATGTGAGATTAGAATAATCATCAATTGAATGATTATTTATAGTAATATTTAAAGAAGTAGAATTCAATCTCTTGCCGTCACAATCAGGACAAATTTGCTCTGTCATATACTTCTCTAAATCACTTCTCATATGTTCACTTTTTGTTTCTAGATATTTTTTCTCAAGCACTGAAATAACTCCTCTAAAATCTTTCTTTTTTTCTGGTTCAATTCCCTTACCTGCCCTTCCATAAAAAACATATCCCAAATCTTTTTTACTCATTTCCTTAACTGGTACATGTATTGAAAAATTATTTTCTGCGGACAAATCTAATAATGCTTGCATATTTTTATCAACTCTACCCTCTCCTATTGGGGTCTTACTCCACATATGAATTGCACCCTCTCCTATTGATAAATTTTTATTTGGTATTATAAGATCAGGATCTATCTCTTTTTTGATACCAATACCATCACATCCTGTACAAGCACCATGAGGACTATTAAACGAAAAATTTCTCGGAAAAATTTCTCCCAAACTAAAACCCGACTCTTTGCAGAAGTAATCTTTACTATATTTTGACTCTTTATTATCTACAATAATAATTATATTTCCTTCACCAAGCTTTATAGCTGTTTCAATACTATCTATAACACGTTCTTCATCTGGATTACTCGTATCAAATTCAAACTGATCAATAAGTATTTCCAAATCAACTTTTTGAGTATTATTAACCTCTTTTTCCACTTGAACAGACGTCATAATCTCATCATTCAATCTAACTCTAGCATAGCCATCAATTACGATTTTATGAATTGCATCTTTTGCGCCCTTTTCATTACTTAAAATTGGTGCAAATATTGTAATCGACGTATTATTTTTTTGTTCCAATACTTCATTCACTATGTCATTTATACTCTTTTTAAATAACGCCTGACCTGTTTCTGGACAATGTGGTATACCTATGGTAGCAAATAAAATTCTCAAATAATCATAAATTTCAGTCATAGTTCCTACTGTAGACCTTATATTTTTCCCTGTACTTTTTTGATCAATTGCTATAGCTGGAGATAAATTTTCTATTTTTTCTACATCAGGCTTTGCTATAACTCCTATCAAAGCTCTAGCGTGAGTCGATAAGCTCTCCATATACCGCCTATTACTTTCTCTGTATATAACATCATATGCAAGAGAGCTTTTACCACTACCTGAAAGTCCTGTTATTACACACATTGCATTTCTAGGTATATTTAAAGAAATATTCTTTAAATTATGGACCTTAGCTCCAGTAACTTTAATATATTTTCTATCTAAATTTTTTTGTGAATCAGTCTCTTTTGAAGAAATCATAATTTATTGTAATATTTAGTACTATTGTTCCACAATCATACACCGATATTTAATTATTGTAAACTTCATTAAGTATAAAACATACACAAAATATAAAATAATCCATACAAAATTATTTAAAGTGAATGAACAGAATAAAAATTTTAAGTTACCTCAAAAATACAAACTTAGATAAATTTATAGTAATTTTATTAATTGTTACCAATAATTCAGTTTTACGATCTCTTTTTAAAGTTCTATTTTTCCGTACCTATAACTACTACAACATCTACATTTCTTTGCTTTGCTACTTTATTATTTTGTTCTACTGTTATATCACTATTAACTTCACTAATTTTATTTATTAAGCTATCTACATATCCTTCAAAATCTTCTGCATAATAAATAGTTATATTATCATATTTTTTACTATTTGCCTCTCCTGTATCTACAGACAAATCCTCATCACTTGCTATGATATTTTCATATCTAGAAATAGATTCATCTCCTCCACCGCCATCTAATAATTTAATACGAATATTTTTATTATCCTTTTCTGCATCATTTTTGTCATTATTTTCTTTATGCTTTTTTTCAGAATTTATTTCTTCCTTCCCTTCTTCATTTTCAGTTTCTATTATTTCATCTACTTCTTCTTTTGTTAATTCTTTTTTTTCTTTTACTTCAATCTCATCATCTATTTTATGCTTTGCGATTGTAACTTTGTCAGATTTTATAATATTACTCTTTCCCTTTTTCACATTTTCCAAAAATTTTTCAATAGTTTTTGCTTCTTTTGAATCTTTATTTTCCAAATTATTCATAATAGAAAGATATTCTACAGAAGCAAACTTCAGCTCACCTATTCTTTCATATAATAATGCTAGTGAAAGTTGAATATTTAAATTTTTATTACTTTTAAGAACTTGTTGCAACAATTTAGTTGCTACAATCAAGTCTTTTTCATTACCTCTGTATTGATATAAGGTTGCTAACTGTAACATGTAATTTACATTATTATTTGAACTAACTAGTGCTTTTTCTGCAGCAGCAATTGAATTGTCAATATTTCCCAATGCCTCCTCTATCGCCGAAAGATGGTTATATGACGGTCCATAATTACCTTTAATTTCAATAGCTTTATTTATCAAAATTTTTGCATCTTTTATTAGTTGTGTCTTTTTTTGATTTACTTCTGAGTCTTCATTTGATACAAAATCACCTTCTGTAAGTTTGAGACGTGTCAGAGCTATTAAATAATTAACATTTTTAGAATCGTATTTTAAAGCATTTTCATATGAATCCCTTGCTTTTTGCAAAGCATCTTCGTACATACCTCCTGAATTTTCATATACCAAACCTCTTATCTCCCATGCAACCGAATTATTAGGCAATTTGTTTACTGAATAATCCGAAAATTTAGCTGCGTATTCAATAGACTTTTTTATGGAAATTAAATCTCTCTTATTTTCTGGTTGTGTTGCCAAAAAATTTGCAATAATTAGAAAATGTTTCGCTATTATAGTAGCATAGTATCCCTCATTAACAGCTCTCCTGATAACCTTATCTGCATTATATTGCATTCCATATAAATTTTTATTTTTAGAATCCTCCACAAAACTTCTCATATTCATATCCGCAAGAAATAACTTTGTAGTTAAAACTGATACATAAACAGTTGCAACTATAGTACATAACACTACAAATATAAAAGGTATTGATTTTTTTTCAAAACCTAAAAATGATAGCTTATAAAAATTCTCATTCTCATTCGCAATGTTAGTTATATAAGCAAAATACACAATTACTATGAATACTCCTATCAAGACTACATCACTATCAAGTCTAATGAATAATGAGTGCAATATAAATATCAATGAACTAATTCCAAATCCAACAGATACTATATTATTTTCTATATTTCTTTGAAATACTGACTTTATACCAAAATATAAACCTACAATAACCAATAGTGCAAACGTTACACTTCCAACAAGTCCTTGCGTAGTCAAAGTGTTAAAAATAGAACCTGATGATGAACTTAGCTTAAGTTCTGGATCATAACTAAAAATCATTTCATCTGATTTGTGCAATAAAAAGTTTTGTTTAAATGTTCCAATTCCTGTACCAAATAATAAATTATCAGAAATTGAGTTTTTTGCAAGTTCTGCAGACTGCGCATATGACAGACTAACCTCTATAGGAAGCTTTATTTTTTCATTCTTTGGCTCTCCTACTAATAAAAAAATTAGAGTTATAATAAAAATTACAACAGTTAATAAAAATGTTTTTTTTGACACTTTGATAACTTTCACAAGCATCAAAAATATAAAAAACACAAGTCCTATCAAAAGAATGTTCCATTTTGTATAATTATACAAAAAACTATATAGAAAAATTGGAATAGCGACTGCCACTAGTCCAAATCCAATAGTTCCTATTATTTTTTTTACCCTTGATGATGCAGTTGTACTATATGAAAATGCAATAATGTACAATGGTATATTTATCAATAAATATGCACTCAAACTACTAAATGAGCCTATTAAATTTGCAGGAATAGTTTTAAATATTTCCACTGGCAAACTACCAGATAGTATCAACATACTCCAAAGTAAAACCATCAATCCACTAAAAATAATTGTTAAAAAAATATTTTTTACAAAAGTCTTACTTATATATGTATTCACAATAAAATACAAAGCAATCAATAAGGTCATCGATAAAAGTCCCTGTGATGGCATATCTAAAGACCCTAAAATACTATGATATTTATCTATAGAAAAAAATGTTCCTACTATAGCTATAAAAACAAATAATAAAACAAATGAGTCAAGTCTATGTTTTCGTAATTCTACAGCTCCTACAAAAAGAGATTTAATTATGAATGTGAATATAATCACGAACATTATCACATAAAAAAAGTAAAATTTTTGAAATACAATACCTTGTAAAGTAATATTATTTACAAAAAAAATAGGCAATACTGTACTCAAAATCAATATACAACCTTTTATCACTAAGTCTAACATACGCACAACATTTTTATTTTTAGATAAGAATATCTTTGACACCATAAATTTAAATTAAAATTATTTTATTTAGAAATATACATTATAACGAAGCTTTTATAAAACTTTTTATTCATTGCATTCTTATCTTTATTATACTATTATTTATGGAAAATTCAAAAATTATTTTATTAACAAAAAGGAATGGATGGCTGGATCAATTCTTTTTACTACAAATAATGAATTTTCCGAAGACAGTAAACCAAACAAAGAAATGAAACTACTTTTTGATACAATTTTAAGTACGTTTGATTATTATTAGAGATATTGTTTTTCTAATTGACTACATCATCGGGGTGTAGTTATATGCAAAAGAGTAAAGCAGATTTAATAATTATAAATTTCTAATAATAGTATTTCTGTCTACAATTGATACTTGCACAAAAGAACTTTATAATATTTAAAATATAGTATACAATTACTAACAGTTTAAAAAGTTTATATA
>CAMZLB010000012.1 GCA_947311515.1 Candidatus Moraniibacteriota bacterium
GGAATCTCAAAATTTGGTGATGAGATGAACTCCAAAACTCCTGTTAAAGAATTTATTGTAAACTTTGTTTGATCTGCTCCACCTGATATCGAATAAGTTAAAGTATCTTCCACATTTGAATCTGTTGCTACTATAGTTGCTACTAATTTTTGATTTTCTTGTGAATTTACTGATGCGCTACTATTTCCACCATTCGATATTATTTCTGGTGCAACATTCTCAGCTTCAAATGTTATGATTGCATTGGTTACGTCCCCAATTTCTATGTTTTGTCCAAGCTCATTTGAAACTTCATTCACTCTAATTTCTATATCAGAAGTTCCTTCTGTAAACTCTGAAGTAGCTCTAACATGTATAGTTATCAAATGAATATTATCTCCACTTGCTATATTAGCATCACCCCCATTGATTCCTGCAAATCTATAATGTCCATTTACTAAATCATCTAAATTTGCAGTCATTAAATAATTATTAGTACTACTCCCCTTTTCGAAACCATCAGATACTGCTATTGTGTCAACGATAACTTTTGCAGGATCGAAATCAAAATACATATTAAAAGCACCTAAGTTTTCACTTCCTGAGTCAAAATAAACATCAAAAGTGAAAGTTTCACTAGTTTGAACATTTTGATTTGCAGGAGTTACCCAAATATCACCTTCTGCAGCATATGAAATATTCACAAATCCCACAGATATAAATAAACCAAATAGCAATATATACTTTCTTATCATACTTTTTACTTTTATTACTTAATATAAGTTACACTACATATAATAACATACTTTTTAAAAATCTATTAAATATTTGTACTAATATAAGCTTGCATAAAATGCCGGTTCTCCATCTGTAAACTCAAAATCTGACCATTTAGATAAAATTTTATCTCTGTCTTCTACTCCCCTAGTATAAAGATGCACTCCAGTTCTAGTATTATAAAGCCTATAGATTGGAGTAGTCCCATCATCAGTAAGACTTGCATAAAATGCCGGTTCTCCATCTGTAAACTCAAAATCTGACCATTTGGATAAAATTTTATTCCCATCATACTTTCCTCTTGTGTATAAATGAACACCATTAGACTTATTATACAATCTATATATTGGAGTTAATCCAAAATAAACACTTACATCCTCTGTTATTATATAATTTTTATTTTCATTACAATTATCTTGGAATTCATCTAGTATTAGATTTTTTTTTGCCCAATATCTTCCTTTTTCATTAGCTTTTTCACAAAATTCCCCTTTTTCAAGATTAAACTCTACTCCAAAAACTGCTTTATTAGCATTGTCAAAAGAATCATAGTAATCACACTCATAATATTCATCTTCATCTGAAGTATATTGATAACACATTTCATTTAGTGCCCAATCAAAATCGTATACAAGATCAGAGGCTTGATATATATTATTTTTAAGTCCTATAGATAAACCTCTAGCATGTGCTTCAGAAGCAAGCCATTTATTATAAAGTAATTGATCATTAACTGTAACAATAGGATCAAAACCCGTTGTTCCTGGAGAAAAATCTTCATTTTGTACAGGCAATTCCGTAGGATCATCATCATCTACTTCATATTCATTCACATTATCAACTTCTACCCCATCACAACCTTTTTCCAAAGCTAAATCTAACCGTCCTTGTATTGTAGGTTTTATTTTATTCTCCAAAACATTACCAGCTCTTATGTCTAACCAAAGTTCTTTATTATAATTTTCGACAACATTGCCTGTTATATCTGCATATGGCTTTGGAAATGGAGGACTATCCGCTCGAGCAGGAATTTCACGATCATTATCTGTAAATTCCAAAGATCCCGCAGAAAAATAGCATATCACTATCTTTCCATCATTTTTTAATGCTTGAATTGTACTTTTAGATGTTTCAAATAAATCTATATCGTACATATCAACATCTCTTGTTGTATCCAAATCTCCACTTAGTTGCCAATGCCACGTAATATTTTCAAATCTCTTTGGTTCCCACCAAGCATTAGCTTTTCCAGAAATAGCAAAGAGTAAAAGTACCATAAAACCTCCTAACATCACACTACTAAAAATTTTATTCTTATTCATAATTTTTTAAATTTATAAGGCACAACTGAAAAGTATATATATTATATAATACACTAGGTCAATATTCCAAGCAACTCTTTTGCCATTTATCTAAAGACAAATTTTTTTTTAACCAGTATCTACCTTTTTCATTTGCATTACTACAAAAAGAATTTATGTATCCATTATATTCAACACCAAAAACTGCCTTATTAGCCTTATCAAACACATCATAATAAGAACACTCATCATAATCTTCTGTTGAGTACTGATAACACATTTCATTTAGTGCCCAATCAAAAGCGTCTTGTTTATTTGGTGCTGATGGATTTACTAAATCTACAACTTGATAAACATCATTTTTTAGAGCAATTGATAAATTATATTTATGAGCTGTACTAGCCAAAAATCTATTATAATTTAATTGTTGCTTATATGTAATACTGAATCCTGTTGTGTATCCATCGGTATCTTCTATTGGATTCTCCATAGGTTCATCATCATCCACTTCAAATGCATTTATATTATCTGGCTCAACTGCATCACAACCTTTTTCTTTTGCTAGTGCAATTCTATTCTCCATAACATCCCAAACTTCTTTATTTGTTATGTCTAACCATCTTTCTTTTTCCCAATTTTCCAAAGTATTTCCTATGACATTTGGGTGGATAGTTGTTAAAATAATTTCATCAGGTCTATCGGAACCATACTCTAAAGAACCTGCTGAAAAGTAACATGTGACAATTTTATCCTTTTCATGCAAAGAATCAATGGTAGCTTTTGATGTGTCAAATAAATCTACGTCGTACATATCCACATCTAGAGTTGTATCTATGTCACCACTTAATTGCCATTGCCAAGTTATGTCTGCATTATTTTTAGGTTTCCACCATGTATCATTACTATGATTAAATTTAGAAACATGATCAGTATTTACAGAAATACATCCATTTAAAATAAAAACTAAACTAAATAAGCTTAAAATACCCAATTTTTTGAATATTTGTTTCATACTAATATTTGTTTAGAACCTATCTCGTACATTGCTTTTTTAGTGGATCTTTTACTGGAAAAATAAAAATTTTTCCAAATTTATATAAACTTACCAAACATATTATAACATATTTAAAAGTTCTTCAAAGTTAATTTAAAGTAGTTCTTAGGTAAAATGCTGGTTCGCCATCTGTAAATTCAAATACTGAATATTTTTCTAAAATTTTATCCCTATCAACCGTCCCTATTGTATAAAGATGAGTGTGAGATTTTGTATTATAAAGTCTATAAATTGGCATACTTCCATCATTTGTAAGACTTGCATAAAATGCGGGTACACCATCAGTATATTCAAAATCAGGATATTTCATAAGTATTTTATCTCTATCCTCTACTCCTCTAGTGTAAAGTTGTGCTCCAGTTTTAGTGTTATATAGTCGATAAATTGGAATAGGTGTAGAAAATGGTGCTGTAACTTTAACATTGAAACCTGTAGAAGTTTTACTTAAAATTTCAACCTCAACATCTCCATTGTCATTCTTAAATGTTTCTCCAACAGTCCATTGAGCCGATTCATCTCCAGGATCACCATCTTTATCAGGATCTACGACATAAGCTCTATAATTATTGATTATTTTATGTAAAATAACAGCATTTGCAGGCACACCCTCGTCATAATCAATTAAATTTCTAGCTTCTACAGTGTAATGAATACCACTTGAAGAATAAATATTTAAAATGGAGTAACTATTAGTTTCTGTAGGTTTAGTCTCTAGTTGATTTATATGAACAACAACACCCTTACTTGCATCATGGTCAGTATTTGACCAAATATATGATGGACTGAGTACTCCTAATTTATATTTATGAAATGCAATCATATGCTGTGGAATAAATTTATATGGAGCAATTGAGCCAGGATTTGTGTAAGTATTACTCATCATATCCCAAGGACTATCGTATTCTGATGAATATTCTCCAGATGAATGTCTAAGTCCGTAAGTATGTCCCATTTCATGAGCTACTACACTTATCATTTTCTGAGACCATGGAGGTAACCAAGTAATCCTACTTCCTTCGATAAAACCACCCATAGCAGGACCCCCTAAATCATCATTAAAGTATAGATTTGTACCTGCGTAGATATCTGAATTAAATGATGAACCTGCCACAGCCTTACAATCTCTCGCTAATTCTGCAAACTTTACACTTTCATCAACTACATAATAATTTCTAGCTTTTGGGAGAATGAACCATCCAACCGTTTGTGTTCCTGATATATCCATATTTCCAAAAGTAACTTGTTTCCAATAGTGTTCTAAAAACGGAAATGAATTTCTGAACATATTTTGAACGAAGACCGTGTCTACTGGTTCAGTTATATTATCAGAAAACTTGCATAGTATATTTAACCATGGCTTCTTCATTACCTGTGCAGGCAACATGCTTTGAATAGTATTACTTTGTTCTCTGTATTTATTATCAAAAACCTCTATCTTTGAAACATTCAAAGAATTTTTAGATATATTATTTGTCTTGATTGAATTTGTATAATTCTTGTACGAATTATCTAATATTGTTACTTCTACATTTTTTCCTACTAAATCATGCAAATACTCGGATACCTCAGCATTATCCACATTCAAGGTGAAATATTTTCCGTTTTTTTCTATATAATAGTTTATACTATTCCTTGTAACTTTTCCATTTTTTATATCAAATTCATCAGAATACATTACACTTAGTAAACCATTCAATTTACTGTCCATTAGACTCAACTCATTAACCTCAGCATAAACATCAATAGAATACGATAATTTAACGATACATAAAAACAATAAGAGTACCTTCAGTATGGATTTTTTTTTAAAAATAGACATATATGGATTATATAATTTTAAAATTATTATTAAGATTATCTTAGTGAAGTGATTCTAGTATAAAACGTAATTAATTTTTATTCTATATAACACTCCAATATCGGTAGCAGCTTAGTTTAAAATAAATATTACTATTTGAGTGATTGAATCAATTAATCACTTAGGTTAATTATTTCAGAACTTACCACAGCAATAGCATTATTATCTCCACCTGATACTACAAATTCAGTCCAGTTATTGTGATAGCTAATATTTCTTAGTCTCAGCATCTAAATTAGTAAGTCCAAAATCACAAGTAACTGTAACATTATCTATATCAGAACCTGATATCATAGCACAATCATTTGTTCTGCATTTATCATTATAATAAATGCAAATATAAATAATAATATTATATTTATTCATTTTATATTTTTTTTTAAAATTTATTGTACGATTATATTATACCATAGTATATCTTTACAGTATCTCCTTTTTTGAATACTTCAAAAGTTTTCTTTAGTTAGTTTCATAGATTATCCCTTTAAAGAAAAAACAAACTCTAAATTATTTTCACCTTCTCCCTATTTGATACTACAAGTAATAACTACTAGTACTTGCAAAATATGCCTTATATACTATAATAATAAAATGGGTAAGTATATAATAAATAGATTACACCTAAATTAAAAATAAAAAATATATATGATAGAAAATCTAAATGAACTTTCAGATGAACAAAAATCTCAAAAAATTCAATCTTTAAGGGATATGATATCAAGTGCTGAAAGTTCAATTCATGGAGCAAAAGCAATGTTACTAGAATTAGAAGGAAAGAGAAAAGTAGGAAGAAAAAAGAAAATTGATGATGATACCCCAGGTTATGTAGTTCACGGAACATTTAATGGTCAAATAATGACTGGAGTAGATGGTAAACAGTACCCTGTACCAGCAAATTATGCTAGTAAATCAAAATTGATTGAGGGTGATTTATTGAAATTAAATATAACACCAGAAGGAAATTTTATATATAAGCAAGTTGGTCCTGCTCCTAGATTAAACTGCATAGGAATAATAGGACAGGATTCTAAAGGAAATTACTTTATAGCAATTGATGGTAAAGGTTACAAAGTTCTCTTAGCAGCAATTACATACTTCAAAGCTGAACCAGGAGATGAGGTTGCAGCTATAATATCCCAAGAAGAAAATGCTGTATGGGCTGCTATAGAAAATGTATTACAACACAATGATGCAGGATTTGATTCAACTATCAAAAAAGAAGATGAAGATATAGATACTAAAACTTCTGAAGAGCTTTTAATAGAAGAATCTGATAAAAATTATTCAGTAATTGATGAATGGACTCCAAGTATTAACACTATAGAAAAAGAAATTCGTACTGAAATAAATGCTTAATTAAATAATTATAACCGCAATAATTTTTAAATATTGCGGTTAATTGTAAAAAAACTATATCAACTATTTAGAATATTCTTCTTTCTTTAAAAATTCTAAAGACTAAGACTTTTATCTGAGACAAGCTATTTAGACTGATTTTATAGCTATCTAAATAAAATATATTATTATTTATTTATGAAAAAGACAAAAAAACAGTTAATGGAATTAGGCGTGTTTATCATCGTTGGTGTAATTAATACAGTAGTTGATTTTGTCGTATTTAATTTGTTTATCTTATTTTTTTCTATCAAATCTGGTTTTTGGATTATTCCTATTGTAATAATTAGTTTTATTTTAGCAAATATAAATAGTTATTATTTAAATAAAAATTGGACATTTAAAAAATCTAATAATTCTCCTTCAGAGCCTAAAAAGATAACCTTTAGTAAATTTTTATCCATAAGCCTTATTGGTCTATCTATAAATATTATAGTTGTATTAATTATAACAACATATATAAAGCCTTTTTTAAATTTAAACTTTATAATAATTCTAGTGGATAATTTAGGGTGGAATGTGGCAGTTACTTGGGCAAATATAGCAAAGCTATCAGCCATAACACTTTCAATGACATGGAATTATATAGGCTATAAATTTATCGTTTTTAAATAACAGACTTTTTTAAAAAATACTATAAATTATACATAAGAGATAACTTAAGAATTTAAATTATAATCAAAATAATAACTAATCATACTCTTATTATATAATGAAATATTTTAAAGAAAGATTAAAAAAACTTCAAAAAATTATTTTTATTTTTTATAAAATATAACTTATAAAAAATTTACTCATCAAAGACCTTTTAAAAAAAATTTTAAATTTATATTCTTAATATTACCAATAATTTATTTTACAAACTTTTCCCTTAATTGCACGGGATGAGAGAATCGAACTCACAATAAGGGTTTTGGAGACCCTCGTTATACCATTTAACTAATCCCGCTTAACTGAGCCGACACGCAGATTTGAACTGCGGACCTCTTCCTTACCATGGAAACGCTCTACCAACTGAGCTACGTCGGCTTTGTCAACTCTATTAATTTATAATAACACAAAAACGACCGAAGCCGTTAATGTTATCTGTGGGCGGAGAGGGATTTGAACCCACGTAAGCCGAAGCTGTCAGATTTACAGTCTGATGCATTTGACCACTCTGCCATCCACCCATTCATTTCAATAAGGAGATTAACACCTAATATTCAACGCTCCTGAGCCACTTGTCAGACTCGAACTGACGACCGTCGGTTTACAAAACCGGTGCTCTACCAACTGAGCTAAAGTGGCTATCTATAACCTCACTTAAACTAGTTTACACTAGTTTTTTAAAAAAAGCAAGTATTAATATTTCAATAAAACTTCTATTATAAATAATAACACTATTTTACAATTATTACAAATTCGCCTTTAACTTTAGTATTTTCGTGCATTAGATATTTAATAATCTCTGAAATATCACCCCTTAAAACCTCTTCAAATTTTTTTGTTAATTCTCTTCCTATCGTTAGATGAGCAGAAACTTTAAATTCTTTCAAAAGTTTTAAATTTTTTACAATTCTATGTACACTATCATAGTAAATAACAGGAATATCACTATTAGAAACTTTTTTAAAAAATGTCTGTCTGCCCTTTTTGTGTGGCGGATAAGCCAAGAAACAAAACTTTTGCATATTAAATCCAGCTATGGACACTATCGCTGTTATAGCGCTAGCTCCAGGAATTGGCACTACATCAATACCATTTTCTAAAGCAATATTTACCAATTGGTTTCCAGGATCACTAACACCAGGAGTTCCTGCATCACTAACATAGGCAATATCATAGCCTTTTTTAACTTTTTTAATTATAGTTAGTAACTTAGAATAGCTAGTGTGGTGATTAGCTGATACACGCTCTGTTTGTATTTTATAATGAGCACACAATTTACCTGTTACACGAGTGTCTTCACACACTATCATACCTACATTTTGCAATATTTTAATTGCACGATATGTAATATCTTCTAAATTTCCTATTGGAGTCGCAACTATATATATTTTTCCCTTACTCATATCTTTCTATTAATCTTATCCTTTAAAAATAACCCAATAGCACCCGCTATAGGAACAGCTAGAAATAATCCTACAATTCCTGCAATTTTTGCACCTATAAGTAATGCTAATATTATAAATACTGGGTCAAGTCCAACGGCCTTATTCATAATCTTTGGTATTAGTAGTTGATTTTCTACTAAATTTATAACTATATATGAAATAGCGGTTATAGTACCAGTTATAGGACTTATAGCAAATCCCAATATTATAGCAGGAATTGAAGCTACAATAGGTCCAAAATAAGGAATTATTTCCAATAAACCGCCGAATATAGCTAAAATTGGAGCATATGGAATTCCCAGTGACACTAAAACAATGTAATACAAAAAACCAACGAAAATCATTGTAAATAATTGACCCACCATCCATCTAGCAAAACTTTCTTGAATTCTATTTATTAAGCTAGAGATGTAGTCTCTATTTTCCATAGGTATTACTGTAAGTATTATTTTTTTAAGTCCATCCTCTCTCAAAGACATGTAAAATGACATGGATAACACGGCCACAACTGACACTAGACCTGAAAACAGATTTGCAGTAGTAGATAATATGTTACTAATTGATTTTGAAATTTGAGTACTTAAATCTTTTATTGATATATCTAAATTTAAAAACGCTTTGCTTTGAATAAAAATATGAATTTCTTTCAGAAAAGATTCAACTTGCTCTATGATCATGGGCAGAGCGAAAGATATAAGTGTTGATATAAAAATTAGAAAACAAGTGTATATAATAACAGTAGAAAAGCCTAAGCTCAATTTTAATTTTTTCTTTATTTTTAATATTATTGGATTGAGTGCTGCTGTTATTATAATAGCTACAAAAAATAGTGCCATTACTTCTCGTATCATATAAAGAAACCAAACAATAGCTCCTCCTACAAAAACTCTAAAAATTACACTTGTATACAAATTAATATCTTTTATCATAAAGTAAGTTTAGCATGTAAATACAAAAGAATAAAGACTGCTTAAATTAATAAGCAGTCATTTATTTTGATATATATACTACTTTTTATGAGTAAAAAAACCATCTAATAACTTAGCTGCCTTATCTTTACCTCCTAATCCAAATGCAAGTGCAAATGCCAATGCTAATGCATATATAAGTCCCGAGAAAAATATCTTTATCAATTCACTTCCAATATTTAAATGTATCATAGCAGCAAATATAGAAAAAACTATAATTGACCATTCTGCTATAGTTGGAAGAAGTTTTTTGGCATGTCTGCTGATATCTAAGTTATGTACAAACTTTTCTGTGATGGATTTAACAAATTGTCCTACAACAAAACCAATTAATAATAAAATTACAGCTATTATCACAGTAGGCACAAAAGTTATAATATCATAGAAAAACTCTGAAACCACGCTGAGATTTAGATATTCAGATATTATAAGTAAGAAGCTGACTATTATAAACCACTTAACTATAAATTCAATTATAGCAGATGGATGTACATTCCATCCTAATTCTTTTACTTTTTTAAAAACTTCAATATCTGAAACTAAACTATCTACTCTAAGTTTCTTAGTAATTTTCTTAGTAATTTTTGCTACAAATTTTGCCACAAAAACACCTATAATAAACAGGATTATAGCTAGAAATAGAGATAAAAATCCCTGACTGAACGTCTCCCAAACTGAATATATTGACTCTAAAAACAGATTGTATTTCATATATTTATTTATTTATTGTATTTATTATTTCAAGTTATAAAACTAGGTTTACATAAAACAATTAAAGAAATTAAAATATTTTTGGAAGATTCATATAAAACTAATTTTAAGGCTCGATATGTATTCATTATAACCCATTTTTAGTTTTTTTCCTAATATGTTCATTGAAAGTTTTTGAAAAAACTGTTTTTCCAGTAGTTACATTGTTTAAAAAAAATAAATATTCAGTTTCCTCTGGATATATAGAGACATGTATTGCTTCCAATGAAGGACTATTAATTGGACCAGGAGGTAGTCCTGCATATTTATAAGTATTATAGGGAGAATCTATTTCTAAATCTTTTAGTGTATGCTTTATTTCAGGTTTTTCTTTTATGTAATCTATTGTAGCATCACTACCAAGTGCCATTCCTATATCCAGTCTATTTTGAAATATTCCCGCAACAATAGCTCGATCTTCACTTTTATTAACCTCTCTTTCTATTATACTCGCTAGAGTCAATACTTCATGAAGTGTTCTGTCGGAAGATACTATATCATCTCTCATACTATTAGTAATCACTTGATTGAACTTAGTAAGCATCTTATCAAGTATTTCTTCTGCTGACACATCTATATATAGATTGTATGTAGCTGGAAACAGATAGCCCTCCAATGACTTTACATTTACAAGAAAAGGAAATTTGTCTCGAATCTTCATAGGAGGATTTTGAGATAATTTTAAAAATTCTTCATAAGGTAAATTAAACTCTTTCAGAACTAGAGACATTTGTTTAAGCGTAAGACCTTCCCTAAATAAAACGTCTACAGTTTCTTTATTCTTGATTTTTGCATCACCATTTATAAAAATCATTGAAATTTCTGAAAGCTTGGCATGTGATGGTATAATGTAATGACCATATACAATTTTACCTCTAAGTTTATTTTTCCAGGAATAATAGTAAAATAAAATATTATAGTCGATAATACCCCTCTTACTGAGGTTATCACCCACTTTTATAAGATTATCTCCTGGATGTATAACAAAATCAATCTCATAATTATTTTGAGATTGATATGACATTACATAATAATCAAATACAAAAATTATAACAGCACAAAAAATAAATGTGATTAGTATTTTTTTGATCATAAAAAACTTTATAATTAATATATATTAAGGAAAACTTATTAAACTTCTTGTAAAATACTTTATACAAAGTCTAGTTTGAATTCTGATAATAGTTAAAGCAAATCAATTTTTTCTACTATGTAAGTCATTAAAGTGTTCAGCTATCCATCAATATCATCACGCATCAAACTCTATTACTTTTTAAAGATAAATATACGTATTTACAGTGGAGCTAGTTACAGTCATACAACTTATCCAGTTGAAATAGAAATTGTCATAATTAGCCACGCTACGCAAATCAGCATAATTATAACGCGGGAATTTACAAATATTCCTATTATAAAATAAATTTTTAAAACACTGTCTTGTCTTAAACTAACTTAGATAGCTTTGCTAATTTAGCTTAATTACCATTTACTTGAATTACAATATCACGAGAACGTGCACCATCAAATTCAACTGCAAATATTGTTTGTAATTCAGATAATACTAATCGCTTTTCAGAAAAAGGTATTGTTTCACTAGCTCCTAATAATAAAGCCTTACAGTGAGAATGACCATTACTTCTACCATCAGCATTAGTATCTCTCCTTAATTCAAATAAGTCATGAGAATACTGATCCTCAACTGGAACCAATCTATATAGCATCCTCATAAAATCCTGCAAAAGCATAGTTTCTTTATGATTAATTGCTATACTCATTGTAGTATGAGGAGAAAAAATAACCACAGAACCATTTCTAAAACCACTTTCTTCCAAAGCATCTTCTACATATTCTGAAATATCTATGAATTCAATTTGAGTAGTTGACTCTACTACAATTTTCTTAAAAAAATGTGACATAATTAATTTATAAATCTTATAAATATAGTATACCATAATTTCAAAAATATTATACTTTTTTAAGTAACTTTTCAAATTCTAATCTAAGTTTTAAAAACCATATTAGTAACAATTTCAAATCTCCATTAAGAAAAAAGTCTAATCAGATTAGACTTTGTAAACATATACACTATTTTTTACCAAGAAAATTAAATTTTGATTAATTTAATCTTTCTATTATAATTCATACATTAGCAATTACCTCCACAACATCCTTCTCCCTCAATCTTACCCTTTACAGACTCTGTAATATCTTCAATTTTATCATCTCCAAAATCTTTTGCTTTTTCTGTAAAATTATCAGGTATATTACACGCATTCACTCCAGAATCTATCATTGAATCTTTAATATCTTTTGCTTTTTCTGATGCATCATCTATTATACTCATATTATTTGTAATCAATTTATTTAAATTATATTTATATTATAACACGTAATTAGCATATTCAAAACTTAAATTCAATCATTCCACTTTTTAAACTTTCTTTTTGGAGTGCAGACACTTCTGAGTTGACTGACAACCAATCAAAAAACTTTTTCCTCTTATTACTATTTTGAAATATTAACCCCTCCACTCTTTTATGTTCAAATGGTGAAATAGCACAAGTTATCTTTGTATTAGACAACATACAACCCGCCAAAACACGTTGAGAAACATTAGAATCAAAAAACTGATCAAACACAAGGTTCCCCAATGAGTAAAAAATTATACTATCTTTATATATTTCAATTGGTTGAGCAACATGCGGATGTGAACCTATAACTATTTTCGCTCCAGCATCTACAAATTTATGAGCAATTTCTTGAGTTTGAAATGAAATATTTCTTTTATACTCAGTTCCCCAGTGAGTATACACTACTATATCACGATTATTCATTTTTTCCTTAACTATATCCTCTATAGTTTCATCTAAGTTTTTTCCTCTAAAAGCATTATAACTTAAAAAACTCATCTCCCTACCATTGATATTTTTGCGAAGCACATTATGATTTTCATTTTTAATATCTCCAAAAAATTCAAACTCATTATCCTTCAAAATTTTTCTAGATTCATCAATTCCAGTATATCCAAAATCAAGCGAATGATTATTTCCGTCATTTACTATAAGAGGAGAACTCACACTATCTGCTAAATCAAAAAAATTTTCTTTAGAAAAAGTAAATCTGAAATGATTTGGATTACTCATTGGCATTCCAACTGATAAGCTTTTTCGTTCCCCAATAACTCCTTCCAGATTAAAGACTACAGCATCCCAACTCCAAAACAACCTATCAATATTATCAAAATAATTTGCCACACCATCCAACCTAGAATATGTTCTTATCTGCCTATCCAGCATCACATCTCCACCAAAAAGTATATATACCCGCTCCTTCTCTTCTTCAATCAGTTTCTTATTAATAAATTCACCCAGTATATAACTAGTATTTTCTCCAGGAAAATCATTATTTGCAATTTCTGCTGCGCTTGTTCTCTGATAGACCTCGAAACTATTTTGATTAGCATTCTTAGCGATCTCAAATCCCACCTTTAGACACTCAGGGCAGTCAATATCCAAATTTTCAAGATTTTCCTTATTTAACTTGAGTAATTTATCTTGAGCTTTTAGATCATGTAAATAAGAGAAATTTCTATCTAGTGTATGAGAAAAATCTATAGAGTATACTACAAGAGTAGAACCAGATAAACTTGAAATATTTTTAGCTAATTTATTTAATTTTTCATTATTTGCACCTAATCTTAATATAAATGGCGTTACACTAACATCTTCATAATAATCATCCAATATTGGTATCAAATTAAAAATTCCATGTTCAAACGTAAAAGCATCATTTTCTACATGCACGTCACTATTTTTCAAAAATTCATTAACTATTGCATTATTTGCAACAAATATATCTGTTCCTATCTTGAAATCCGAACTTCTCATAATTATTTCACCATTTCCTGCATCAAAATGATTTGGACTTATAAGTATAATTCTATCAAAATTAGAGTTTTTGTCAGAAAAATATTTTAAAAAAGAATTAATCTCTGTCTCTGCAAATAAATGATGAGGAATAATTATTTGAGAAATTCTATTTTCCTTCTTCTTTGCTTTTTTTTTATCTATAATTGCTTTTTCCACTCTTATATTTTTAGTTTCTTTATTGATATATAATTTTACAACATGAAAAAAAATTATATACACAAGTAATAAAGATATTGCAATTTGCAATAATAATATTATTTTCTTCATATGAATATATTAAATAAAAATCTTTATCATGAGAAACGATAAAATTTAAACGAAATACTATTTTCCAAGCATACCACCCCATTCAATAACCGTAAATCCTTTTCTTTCTTTTGGATCGAATGTCATTTTTTCAACCTGAATTTGAGCATCAAGTGGCTCATAATCCATCATGACTCGTATCACAGTATCAGGTCTTGGAGTTACCTGTAAAGGCGCTACTCTATTTACAAAGTCTTCTGTGGTATAAGTAATAAAAAAGTATGGCTTACTACTCTCAAGCATCTTTGGTACCCAGAATTCTTTGAAATCCGATATTTCTTGTTTATTTAGATTTTGAGCTGACAAAGTCTTATCAAATAGATACCCTATTTCATCTCTACTTACAACAAAACCTTCTTTCGGTTGATTATACCAAGTATCACTTTTTCCCTCCCAAAATAGATAAGAATAAGTCTCATTATCTCCGTAATTAAATAGCTGTCCACTAGGATAAGCTCTTACATTCCACCCCCCTTCAGGGTAGGTAGGATTTACCTTTGTAAATCCGCTCGTAGGAGCAACCTTAACGTTCACATCTGTTATTTTTTCGGGATACAAATATATAACTGGTTTTCCACATTCTGCAGGCTCTTCAAACAATGAAAGTAACATGACATTCTTACGTTCAAAAATATCATAAAACACAATGATTGAATTCATTTCATGAAATTCCTCAATAGTATCCACAGTTTTCTTACCAGTCTTACTCTTTATTTTTTCTTGCATCCATTCTGAATCCTTGATTTCATTATATTTATCAAAATTTTCTTGAATTATCGGATGATTTGCAGATTTTAATTTATACACTATTTTATTACTAGCTGTTTTTCCAATTTTTTCTAAATCAGAACTTACTACATCATTATAATATTTATTACTTATTCCAGCTATAAAATTTGAAATTCCGCACCCATTAGTTCCATACGTATAAGTATCTGTATTTTTTTGACCATTGTCCCACGTTATATCTAATACATCCCCCGTATAAGCATCATTCTTTTTTGGTTTTGCTGACACAACATCTGGTATCAACCTATATACATAAGTTGTATTCACAGGACCTCTAAAATAAATTCCATTCATTGAAAATATAGATCCTCCTCCTTCTTTATTATCTGTTATCCAAGCTTGTCCATATAAAGGATGTCTATAATCAATTTTTTTCAATTTATCTTCTTCAAAAGAAATTGTTTCATTGTCACTAAAAGGTGTTATGTACTTAACAGCATAAGCATTCACTCCCTTATACTTAAATGATATTTCCTCATCATATTCTAGTTCTGGGATTGAGACATTTCTTTCTACAAAAAAGGTTTTATCCTTAGTAAAAGCATCTACATAAGATTCTCCTACAAAATTGCTTTCTTTAGGTAAAAAATAAATTTTATTATTTAATTCTACATAAATAACACTAGGAAATCCTAGTCCTTGAATTACCACTCTATTTAATTTACCACCCTCAAAAGTCCCTTTTTTAATATCTGCAAGATAATACTTTTTATAATAACCTTCAAACAGAGTTGTTTCTATTAACTTATCTTGCCATACTAACATATCCGCAGATAAGACAAGTTCTTGTTTTATAGTATTCGTCAAAATCTTTTTTTGTTTCTCTTCACTAATTGTAAGATCTAAATTTTCATTAGTATATTCAGCAACTTCTTTTGCAATAGTATTATCTATATCATCACTATTCTTGTTATCTATTAAGTCAAGTTCTAAATTCTTATCCAGCTTATTTTCTTTTGCTTGTTTTATATTTTTACTTTTATATTGTTGTTTTGCTATATTTACGCTATCTTTACCAGATTGCCTGCCTATCATATATGCTATAATCAACAATAGAAAAGCTATTATGAAAATTAATATAACTACCCACATAGTTCCAACTTTGCTAGACGTGACTTTTTTCGATTTCTTAATTTTTGTTTTACTTGTTTCAACCATATTTTTATATTACCTATTACATTATTTATTTTTCAATCATTCCTATATGAATTGGATGTGCTAATTCTATTTTTTCTTTTTCAAAAATAGTTATTAGATCAAGTAATATTTGTTCATGTATATCCAAGTACAAATTATAGTCACTATTTTTAACAAAATATACGATTGTAATTTTAAAACCATCTTCTTCTATTGATCGTAGATGAGTTCTCTTGTAATCAATAGCATCCATTTTTGATAAAACATCCTCTATTATATTAATAAGTCTCTTTATATCTTTTGATAAAGTTTTCCTCGAAATTTTAAATATTATAGACACTCTTCGTTTTTGTATCCTACTGAAATTCTGTATTTCTTGATTTGCTAATTTAGTATTTGATAAGATAACTTCTTCTCCGGTATTTAAAGATTTTATTCTTGTAGATTTAAGACCAATTCTTGTAACTGTTCCTGAAATATTATCTATCTTTACAGAATCTCCTACAGAAAAAGGTCTATCAAAATAAATTGAAAAACTACTAAATAAATCTTCTAACATTCCTTTTAAAGCAAAGGCTATAACTATACTACTTATACCAATTCCTGCTGCGATAGAAGCAACATTCACACCATTTGTTGATAATATGTATAAAGATACTAAAATCCACACACCAAATTTAAATAATGTTAAAAAAATCCCTGAAGCAGTTTCTACCTTTCTAATATTTAAAAAATTACCTAATTTTACATAAGTTATATATTTTATAGAAATATGAAAAACTCGTAAAAATTGCCAAGTAAAAACAATTATTGCAAATCCTGCAATAAAACAAGATACTATATCACTAACTACAATAGTAAAGAATGCTATATATATAGACACAAAAAACAAAAAAAGAATATGAATAGAGCCAATGAGTTTAATTAAAAAATCATCTACTGTATTTTTTGTATTTTTAACGATTTTTGAAAAAAAGGTTAGAATTAAAAGCTTTACTAAATAAAGCATTAAAAATAGTATTAAAAAACTAAGTATTGCACTTATATAGTCAATAACTTTATTATCAAGATAAACAAAATTCCAGTTTATTTTATTTAATACATAATCAAACATGTTTATTAATTTTTATTTTAATATTTAGCTAGCACCATTACATGTATTATACCATAAGTATAAAACTTTGTTTTAAGATTTTGAATTAAATACTAGATTAGGAAGTCTCTAATTTTTTCTTTTCAACGAAACTTCATAAGGTATTGAGTAATTCAATCTCTTTCTAGATCTATTATTTAACTTGTTTTGAATTTCAATAATATAACTTTTCTCTAAATTATCATAAACTATTCCTTTTAGTCAGTATTGCCCAACTAGTCCATTAGTATTTTCATTAGTTCCTTTTTTTTATGAATGACATGGAAAACAAAAATATATTTGTTCAAATAAATATTAATCATTAATACTTAAATTTAATATTTTATTTTCAAGTTTTTTACTTTCAATGATTTTACCATCATATTTTCATCTTCTTTCTGAATACTTATTTTGATAATTTTTTGATTTATATTTTATTTTTCTGTACTCATTATATATTCCATTTCTTTCAATTCTGTCTTTGATAGTATCATATTTTCTCCCTAACTATTTTGATATTTAGTAATATAATTTATTCTTACGCCATAAATCTGCTATAACCACTCGCTTTTCATAGGTTATTTGTGTATATTTTGACATACAAAAGCTTTATTATTTATTAATTAATATATACACTCTTTGTAAGTTGCTTCGTATACAAAAAGTGCATTCTGATGTAGAAGAACATGACCATAATAGTCTTTTTTGCTATGACGATGCAAATTTATATTCTT
This sequence comes from Candidatus Moraniibacteriota bacterium, assembly GCA_947311515.1. Lineage (GTDB taxonomy): Bacteria > Patescibacteriota > Minisyncoccia > Moranbacterales > JALWEZ01. The sequence continues at coordinate 18,206 of CAMZLB010000012.1, forward strand.
GCACTTCTGAGTGCTATCCTTATTAGTGGGACGATGATTTGGTTTTTTGAGGGTAGTCGAAAAGTTTTTAAAATATTCCTGTTGCTATAATATGGAGTAGCAAGCTTATTATGGGGGTGTCTCACAAGCTATGTCTGAGACATTTTCGGGAGAGTTTGTGGCAATATTTACACGATTTATGGGACTTATACTCTTTAGCTTGCTCATAAATATTGTGAGTAGGAGTGTGAAAAAGTTGTTATTAGGTGTGGACAATCTGCAAAATATTAGTAATAAAAAGTAGTAAAAGGCTTGTGTTTTTAGTGTACCACATTACAATACTGTAGCATTTAAAAGTAACATTGATCATAAAATCATGCTCTACTTAGATAAAGTTATCAGGAATGCGAGAAATATTGATCTTTTTTATGAATATGGTGAACTACTTCAAAAAAACTGTTCTTACAGGAAGAAAACGTATTAGGCCAATTACATTATGATGTGTTTAGATTACAAAACTGCCAACAGAAAGAACTATGATAAAGTTAATAAACTTCTATAAGCATTAAATTAATTAATGCTTTTTTATTTCATTTACTCTATCTAAGAGATTTTTAGAATTATAAATTACATAATTTAAACAAACAAAAAACAGCATTATGCTGTTTTTTGGTTCTCAATCACGTAAAATTACTCTCGTGGTTGCATTGGTCGTGCTTCATTCACGTTTATAGGACGTCCATCAACTTCTTTTTCATTCATTTCCGCGATAGCAGCATCAGCTGCATCATCATCTGAAAATGTTACGAATCCAAAACCTTTTGAACGATCTGTCCCACGTTCCTTAATCACAACAGCTTCGTCGATTGCACCAAACTCTGCAAATACTTCTTCTAGTTCAGTATCTCCTATACTCCAACTTAAATTACCAACAAACAATTTCTTTGCCATGCGCTTTACATTACTATTAATTACTACGCAGTTTTTTTGTGGAAACTCTTTTGCAAAGAAACAATCTTTTAAGCATTTTAACAATGCTATATAGATGCATTTACAAACGAACCGAACCAAAAAACCTACTAAATACATTATAGCATGTTAAATATTCAATGTCAACCCTAAATTTAAAAAGTCATTGTAAAACTAAATTATTAATAGATTTTTAAAAAATCTAAATAAACTTATTAAATATGAGTTATTTTAAAACAACATAAGAATCTCCTTTAACAAAGATATTTTTTAGTTTTATACCTAAACATCAAAATCAGCTATCTTAGCATGTGTTTGAATGAATTGTTTGCGAGGAGCTACTTCCGGACCCATAAGCAGTTCAAAAACTGCGTCTGCAGCCTCTGCATCATCTATGGTTACCTGCATCATCTTTCTACTAGTTGGATCCATAGTTGTCTCCCATAACTGCTCTGGATTCATTTCACCAAGTCCCTTATATCTCTGTATATTTATACCAGATACCTTATTAGAATCATCTGCACTATTCTCTAAATTTTCAATATCATCTTCCCTTACTCCAAATTCTTTTAGAATCCTTATTTTATCCTCTTCAATATAAGCATATTCTATTTTTTTACCTTTTTTAATCTGATACAGAGGTGGTTGAGCTATATAAATATGACCTTTTTCAACTAATTCTCTAAATTGTCGAAAGAAAAAAGTTAAAAGAAGCGTTCGAATATGACTTCCATCCACATCAGCATCAGCCATAAGTATTATCTTATGATAACGTAATTTTTCGATATTCAATGATTCGCCAATACCGACCCCAAGAGCAATAATCATAGGCTTCAGTGAGTCTGATTTTACAATTTTGTCTAAAGTTGTTTTTTCAACATTTACAAGCTTACCTCGTAATGGTAAAATAGCCTGATAAAATCTATCTCGTCCTTGCTTAGCAGAGCCACCAGCAGAATCTCCCTCTACTATATACAATTCACTTTCTTCTGCTTTTCTACTAGTACAATCTGCAAGTTTACCTGGCAATGTCATCCCTTCAAGAGCTCCCTTTCTAAGGATAGCATCCTTAGCAGCTCTTGCTGCTGTACGTGCTCTTGCTGTAAGTATACATTTTTCAATAATGGATTTTGCATCTTTTGGATGTTTTTCAAAATATTCTGTAAGTTCTTCAGAAACAATACTTTGAACAATTCCTTTAACCTCTGGATTACCCAATTTAGCCTTAGTTTGACCTTCGAATTGTGGCTCTGGAAGTTGAATTGCTATAACAGCAGTAAGTCCGTCTGTTAAGTCATCTGATGTTAAATTTTTTTCTTTATCTTTTAATAATTTATTTTTACGTGCGTAAGAATTTATTGTACGAGTTAATGCAGTACGAAAACCCATTACATGAGTACCTCCATCAGGATTATACACATTATTTGCAAAAGCACGTAATTTTTCAGAATATCCATCAGTATATTGGATAGAAATTTCTACATTGATATTTTTAACATTCTTTTCTATATGAATAGGTGAGCTATTTCTAACTATTTTTCCTCTATTTAAAAATTTAACGAAAGAAGCTATTCCAGCGTCAAAATAAAATCCATACTTTTTTGCTAAATATAAATCCGTATTTCCATCTATAATATTTCGTAGGTCTTCCAATTTGAAAGTGAATCCCTTTGTTAGATAGGCCTGATTCCTCAAATGCTTAATTATTATTTCAAAATTATATTCAGTATCTGAAAAAATTGTATCATCTGCTTTAAAAGTTATTTTAGTACCCGTTTCCTTTTTTTTACACTTGCCTATCACTTCTACATCTTTAACAGGAATTCCCCTTCTATACTCTTGCATCCAAATTTTTCCTTCTCTTTTAACTTCCACTTTCAACCATTCAGATAGTGCATTAACAACCGAGACGCCAACACCATGCAATCCACCTGACACTTTATACCCTGAGTCCTCACCACCAAATTTTCCACCAGCATGAAGAACAGTCAAAACTGTTTCTAGTGTTGATTTTTTAGTTGTGGGATGCAAATCCACTGGAATTCCTCTTCCATTATCAGTAATTTCTACAATATTATCTAGTAATAATCTCACAGTACCAATTGTAGCATGTCCAGCCATAGCTTCATCTATGACATTATCTACAACTTCCCATATCATGTGATGCAATCCATCTAATCCCGTTCCACCAATATACATTCCAGGTCTTTTTCTCACAGGATCTAATCCTTCCAAAACTTGAATAGATGATGCTCCATATGCTTTATTCACCTCAATTGTTTTTTTTTCTTTCATAAATATTATTTCAGATTTTAATCATATTTCACAATGCATTCTCCCTTTCTTTATATTTTAGATATCTTTTTTAAAAATTTGTCCTAAAAATCACGTAGTAACAATTGTAATTCTACCAAAAATACAGTAACAGCCACAATTATCATATCCCACCATATCAAAATTCTTACTTGCTGTAAAAATACTAAAATGCAGGTTACGATACCTAATAAAATACCTTGGCGAGCTGCAATTCTAAGTTCTATTGAAGTTATCTCATCTTTGATAAAATAATACCATAATTTTGTTAAAATTAGAGTAGCAATACTAGTCACAAAGAAAAAAAGCGTTATATAAAGAAATACGTAAGCTATAGTGCTAAAATTATAAGGATTTACAAAAAAAATAACAACACAAAACGTAAACGCCATTATAATTGCACTAATTCGTAAGCCCCATAAATAAGAACTGAGCACCATACTAAATTAATATAGTATTATAAGTTACTATATCAGTTTACACTAAAAAAACTTTTTTTACAAATATTAAAATTTGTAAAAAATAAAAAAACATCTATATAGATTATTTTATAAATAAATCCAAAGTAAAGCAGAAACTCTTACTAATCTCATCTGATCTTACAATAATTGTACCCATATACCTCAGCTATATTTTTTCTCTACAAATAAATCTAGATCTCCCACTTTCTTTGTACACACATGCAATCTCTCTTCTTCTGGAGAATTTAAAAGATTTATTTATTCTTGTTCCTAAATAAGATTTTAAAGGAAATCTGATGAATTTTTGCTACAGTGCTGTTAAAAAATTCTCAGAAATACCACAGTATTGGTAATATTTTTTTAACAAGTTGTAGTGAAAATTGACAAATTTAACTAAAAGCTTACTTAGGGACAAGTTTAATATAGCTTTTTTGAATACTTTTTCTTGAAAGTCACTTTTTTCTAAAAAATACCTAATCTTAGAACTATCATTTCATCTAGCTAATTAACAAAAAAATTTCCATTATCCGATGGTACTATATATTTTAGAAAAGTTATTTTTTTAACTTTTCTATATTATTTTCTATATTTTCTTCTTTGGATAAAAATTCATTTTTTATAGTATCTATTTCAATATAACTTAGTTTATTTTTTAAATTAATATATTCTTGGTGAGGCGCAGGAGAAAATTCTATTTGATGAACAAAATTATCAATCTCTTTTATAATATTCTCTCTTTTTTTAGTTTTTCTTCTATATTTATCCTCTATTTTTTCACTCTTTGTCTTATTATCTCCATTAAAAGCATGTTTCAAAGATTCTTCAGTAATGTTCACCTCTCTATCGCCCTTACCTCTATAATCATTTGCACTCATAACATTACTTTCAATTCTGCTAGTATTTTTATTTTTCTTATGAATGTTATTCTTTTGCTTGTTATCAACTTTGTCCTTATTGACTCTTTCGTACTTTTTCTCTAGACTCTCTTCCTTTTTTTTAATTCTGTATCTATCTTTATACTCTTCCTTTTTTTTTGCTATGTCAACTCTATACCGCTCCTTTTCTTCCTCTTTTTTATTTAGATATTTCTGTCTATACTTATCGACTCCTTTTTCTTTTTCTTTTTCTTTTTCTTTTTCTTTTTCTGAAATATTATATTTATCTTTATTTAAATATCTATCCATTTTATCCAAAGCTTCCTCTTTCCTTTTAATTCTATATCTGTTTTTATACTCCTGCCTTCTATTCTCTAAGTCGACTTTGTACCTATTTTTATAAGTCTCCTTACTTTCTATTATAGCAATTTTATGTTTATTTTTCTTTTCAGGTTCTTTTTTATAATCTTTATCAATATTATCCACCTTTTTTATTGGAATATTCTTTTTTTTACTAACATTATAACTATCCTCTTTTTTTAAATTTACATTAGCATTTTCCAACTCATCTATTTTTTTACGTTTGTTTATTGTTGTAATATGTTTTTGACTAGATCTTTCTTCATAATCTTGCCACTTTTTCTTCTTACTTTCACTAAATTTACTGACTTTCTTTTTTTTATTAAAAAAATCAAATGAATTTTCAACAACTTTTTCATTATTAATTTTATTACTTTTATAATTATCTAATTGCTGTCTGAAAACACTCTTATTAGCTATAAAACTTTTTTTATCATTAGTAACCATAAATTGATCAATTGGAGCTATCATTTCACCCAATGCAATACCTGGCAAAAAAAATTTCATATCTTTCGTAACTTTGCGTGTTCTTTTAAATTTTTCCCTAAGCATCTTTTCTTTTTTTTTCAAAAACTTTTGTGAACTTACTAAAGTTTTTTTATTCATTTTTCCCTTAACGCCAAGTTCTTTTACTAAAATGTTCACTTCTTTTTTTGAAAGAGAATTTGAATGATCATATTTAAGTTCAGTAAGAGCCATTCGAAGTCCTTCATTTGTAACCTTTCCTCTTCCTACTTGATATTTTTTAATAGTGTTAAAAAGCTCTTTTCTTTCTTTGTATAAATTTAATACATTTTTTGTATCCTTTTTAAGGATGGCTTTCATTGCTTTAGTTCGACTACGCTTAGAGCCAATAAATTGTTTCCTACCAAAAGCAGTTCTTTTTTTCCATTTCATCAAATAAAAATAAAATTCTTATATTCATAATTATATCATAATTATACAAATGCAAGACATCTTGTTTGAAATATGGATTTAGAATCTGTCTAAAATCTATTGTTTTTTGCGAAATTTTCATATTTTTAGACAGAAATTGTGAAAATTGAGGAAGAATATCGAGATATTTTGACGAAATTTGAATAGGTTACGGCAAAAATAGAGAAAAAGATGCTTTTATGTTAAAATGTAAGGGCAATAATATTGAATAAAAATTTACGAAAGTTAAACATCTATAGACTAATGTAAAATCCAAAAGAATTATCAAGACCTTATTGGAACCCGTCTAAATAAATATGTATTTAAAAAATATTATGGAAACAAGCACAAAGAAAGATAATCAAAATAGTTCATTCGATAATCTATTCACTTTGATAGAAAACGCTATTAAAGATGAAGATTTTCAGTTATTGGGTGATAAATTAAGTGATTTAAGTGATGTTGTAAAAGATATTTCTACTCAAGCTGAAGCTGAAAGAATTGCTTTATTTTTAGAAAAAAAATCTAGTGACATTGATTCAATAGAAAAGAAAGTAAATAAAGATAACAAAAAAGCATATTCTAATATTTTATTTTGCTAGAATAAAATATTTTTTATCAAAACAAAACCCTCAAGAAACAGAAAGTCTTCTCAATCAAGCGATAAACAGTTATCAAAAAGCAATTGAGATTGATGAGAATGATGAATTTGCACATAATGGTCTTGGAAATGCACTTAGTGATTTAGCCCCACTAAAACAAAACATCAAAAAATATAAACTAGCCGTTTCAATGTATAATTCGGGCTTGACTATAAATGGGTATGATGACTTGTCTTTATTTAATTTATTCTTATTAAATCAGGATAGCAACAATGCACAAAAAGCTTTAGCGATGTTTGGTGGAGATCTAAGGAAAATTCTAGTAAATAGGAAGAATTTTTTAAGGCCACAATTTTTTTATGGACAAATCCAAACATTTTTTCAAACTTTATTTAACAAAGAAGAACAAAATAAAATTGAGCAATTAGCTGAAAATATGACCAATAAAAGAGTTTTTGATATAGATACTTTTGATAATATTTTTTCCAAAGAAAAAATAAAAAAATACTTCAAGAAAGCAACTCAAAAGGATGTTGAAATGATGATTGAGTCCTATATCAGTATGACCACTTTGGATATAAAATTATTACAAAATCTTGGTGCCAATGCTTTGAAAACATCTGCATTTATCTTTTTACTTGAAGATAACTATGGATTAGCTTTAAAATTATTTGAAAAAATTGATTATAGAGATAAAACTCTTTTAGATAGTATTTTAGAATATGAACTCGCTTGGAGAGTTGCTCAGCCAGAATTTATTATGAGGCAGTTAGTTACTCAGATAGAACAAAAAGCAAAAGAACATTTAAGCAGTAATAACAATAAAAGTTTTTATTTTATCGGATTTGTGCAAAATGTTTTTGGCGTAAGCTTGGAAAAGCAACTTAATAAATTAGCTCAAACTATTTTAGATCATCAAAATGATATTGAAGAAGAGGTGAGAAAAACAGATGATTTTTCTGCCGATATTAATTTAGATGAAGAAGACGAGTTTGAAAAGTTTTTTGTGCGGTTTGTAAAAAAACAAAAGTATCCAGGATATTTTAATCGTAAATTAAATAAAGAAATTACTGA
>CAMZLB010000013.1 GCA_947311515.1 Candidatus Moraniibacteriota bacterium
GCTATATTTCTCATACTAGTTCCATCTCTGTATCTTACCTCTATAATTGTTCTTTCTCTTAAGTCTAATGGTGGTTTTTTCTTTTTTTACTCATAAATATTTTCTAATTATTATTTAATTAGTTTGATATTTATTTAGAGTGTTGCAAGTAATTGTTGAACTTAGGAAAGAAAGCTTGTAATGAATGAATAATTAGTGATAGTTGAGAAAATAAATCTATATATATTTATAAGTCTTTATGGATGAGGTTTTATAAAGCTTCTTTAATGTATTTGACAGAGTGTAAGTTTACTAAGTGTAAACTTACAGGTTTTTATTATTCACGGTTTACGTGTTGTTAAGTTTATATTTTTTTAGGAATAATTATAGAGTTCAAATGACGCTTTCTTGCTTCCAATGCAGTTTTTTTAGTTATATCTGAAGAAGAAAGGGTTGATGCATAGCCTAGTGTTTTTAGTTCATTCTCGATCATAATCAATTCAGACCTAAGTTTATCAGATTGTTTATCTGCTTTATCTGCATCTAGAATATCTCTTTCTAAGACATATCTAGTTTGTGTACTAGCATTTTTTATGAACTCAGATCGAAGAGAAGGACTATCAATTATAGGATCTATATAAACCTTAATATCACTATATCTAGCGGGATGAGTTGCTAGTTTTTTTAATAAGTTTTCTTGTTTTGCTATGTCTTTAATCACACTTAGGTTGCCTAAGGCATTCTTAGCGGCATTAGGATCACCTGTGCTTTTATAATGATCATAAATAATATCAGCTCGACCAACATTACTAAACTTTTTACGAAGTTCCTTAGTTTGTTTTACTGCTCTAGTTTGTTCTGCTATATTTCCTGGAGAAACATTGGAATATATTGCTCCCTTAATATCACCATATAAATCAGTAGAAGTAGGTCCTTTGAACATATCTTTAGGAGCAATATTGAGTAGTGCTTGAACAGTTTCTGTATCATCTCCAACAGCGGAAATTGCTTGTATAAGCTCTTTTTCTGTTTTAATTCTGTATTCATTAGTGTTTTTATCAATTTTGATTTTAAGTAACTTTCTTGCAGTATTTCTTTCAACTGCGTTTTTATTTTTTATATCTGCTTTATCAATTAATATATTAACATGTGAATTTTCCAATTCTTTTTCATATTCGGCTTGCTGTTCTCTTTCTGCACTAGACTTATGATGACCTCCCTGAGACCTTTTTTCAGCTAATAGTCTTTTTTCTTGATATGTTCCCTTAGGATTACTGTAAAGTCTTTTTTTGACATTATCTAATTTACTAGATACAGTTCCAGACATAGTAGATACAGCTTCACTAAGTTCTCCTTTGGTGGCGTAATTAGCTGTTCTTAGAGTAGCAAAACTTCCTAATTTAAGTATTTTTTGTGGAACACGATGATAATTTCTCATAGCGAAATTTCTAGTTTTTGTAGCTCGGGATGTTACAAATTTAGCAGCATCACCACCCATCTTATTTGCTACTAGCATTCCAGACCATAACATCACAAGACCAGAAAGATATATTATTCCATTAGTTACTAAGGTTGATTCAGAAAATCCATGAGTATTTATCTCTGTTGATAGAGTACGCATTCTTAATATATAAACTGTTGATATAAACACTATAAATATCATTACAGGACCGATAAATGTCCATTTGATCATATTGCTCCACCACATAGTCGCAAATTTTTTAGTACCAGGAAATACTGCAGCAGCAAATCCAATGGGAGAAAAAATAAGAAGTATAACAAATAAAGCTGTTCTTATTAGAAAAATTACTGCAATAGTTAAAAAAGTTATTGCAAAAAATAAAAGAAATACAGCAGAGACTATTTGATCACTTATGTCAGTATTATCATAAGCTTCTTGATTTTTAGGACCACTCAATGTTAGCATTTCTATCAATCTTGTATCTTCTATGAGAGAACCAAATAAATGTTCTCCTTTCGGAGCATTTTCAGGAGCCTCAAGAAGTGTGTCTATTAGATAAAACATGGTAATATTACCTGCGTCCATAATAGCTCTAGTTATAGGCCATGAAAAGTTAACTAAAAGTGTCATGATTATAATCATGACTAAAACATTGCTTTTTAGGAGATGATACTTTTGTACTTGAAATACAGTAGCAAAAGCAGAGAAAAGTAAAATGAATATAAAAAAGACATTAAATATATCTCTTATAAAAGTCCAGGTATTATAAAGTGCTGTGCTACTACTATTTTCTAGAAAAATTGCATTAAGGATAGCAGGGTCTATAAGTTTTCCAGACATATCTGCTCCAAACGTAGCAAGCCAAGAAAAAGGAATCACAAAGAAAAGGTGCACTAGATATTTGACAGCATCTTCAAGAACGGTCGATATAGAAGGTAGATTGGGATCAAGTCCGTTTGGATGATATATCTTTCCGTTGTTATCGACACCTATGTCAATAGCATAGGCATTATGTATAAATTTAATTGTATAGCTATCATGAGTAATATTAAGTATAATATTAAACAAATAAAAAATAAATAAAAATAGTACTATTTTTTTAAATAAGGATAAATATTTTAATTTTAGTATTTCTTTCAAGTTGATATATTAATATTTTAAATATCGCAATTATATAAATAATACCTTAAGGAGAGATTATAAGACCAAATATTAGTAAAAATTAGAAAATAAATCTAAATTATATTTTATAAAAAAGAATAAAAATAATTTTCGAAGTTTTTTAACCTCTTCTTAATTATAACATAGGAATTTATATTGATTGTAGATAGATATGTCACTATTATAAATTTACTAATTGTTAAATTTTATTTTTTTCTAAAAAAGCCCAAATTTTAGAATTGTGAATTAATCTAGCTATTCAATAAAATTTAAGTAGGTTCTTAATATTTTTTAGAATTCATCGTTAACTGCAGTTACTATGTAGCTTGATACTATCATCGCCATTACCTGTGCCGCATTATCTGCATTTGCCAAAGCAGATAACGGAAGGGAAATTCTAGATGACTCCATTTCTTGTATTAATATACTAGGCGATGTAATCTTGCCATCATCATTTTTATTAGGGAGAACACCACTACTTATAGCTGTTAATGTTGCCACTTCCTGTCTTCTTTTTATTTCTGCTAGATATTTTTCTTTAGCTCTGTTTGCTTCAAGAAATGGATTTGAACCTGTAAGTGCGTACATACACCCAAAAAATCTTGCTCCTTGTCTTGTTTCCGATATTCTACCTTTTGCATCAGTATTACAGTTATCTGTTACAGCAGTAATTCTTTTTTTTGCAATAGAAGTATCAGGATTAATCACTCTTTCAACGCTCTTATAGAGAGTATCTAAATAACTAGAACTAGTAACATTATCTGCTATTCCTTGATATTCATAATCATCACCTATTCTCCCACCCAATGATTCTGTCAAAAAATCATTCAATACTAGTTCTCCTGCATTTTTCTGTGTGTTACCATATAAGTATTCATTAAAATCTCTTATAACTTTTGGAGCATCGCCATCATTTAAAGTGTCTTGAATTAAGTTAATAGCTTGCTCAATTGCTACTTGCTTCAAAGATGCAGCTACTGTGTTTTTTATTTCTTCTACTAATTCTTGTAGAAATGTTCTATATGTTGCAGCTATAAAATCTGGCCAAGACATAAAAGCTTTTGCAGAATGAACTGGAGTAGATACAACTAAAACTAAAGCAAAGGCAAATATTAAATGTTTTATATAATTATTTTTTTTCATATTTACATTAGTTATTAAATAAGTTTAAATCTTCTTCTGAGATATCATATGTATTTAATTGTTCTTCTAAATCAGTTAGTAATTCATTTGCAGATCCTAATAATTTTTCAAACATAATCAAATCTGTAATAACTGCTAAAGCATCATCTTTCTTTTTGTAATTTTTTCTCTCATATATTGCTTCTGCTTTTTTTGTAAGAGTAAGAGTCCTTAGATGTATATCAACCATTTGCTTTGGTACAGCAATTTCCATAATTTGGTCTTTTGCGGATGCAATACCAGAAGCTACTTTCTCTAGTTGACTCATAAGACCTTCATCTATAAAATTTGAATCTAGCCCTGAATACAATGTACGTGTAGAACCTAAAACATTAACCATAGCTTCTTCTATGCTATTACCTGCTATACTATTATTCGGCATGTGTGTTGTGAGTATATAAGCTAATGCACTTATGTATTCTGCTATATCAGACTTTTCTTTTGATGTTTTTTCTTTTTTTGATAAGTTATCATAAGCTTGTTTTTTTATAATTATCTCATCTTCAGTCACTTGTTCAAAAATTAACTCAGCTACATTTGCACTGTAGATGTTTTCTGTTATATTGGAGAATTCATCTACACCCATCCCTCCAACTCCCGACTCCTCCATATCGGCCAATCTAGACATAGCATCAGCAGCAACTTTATGAGTTATATTACCTTGTGATGGAACCAGATTTCTCGCATCAGAAATCTCAATCTTTTTTTCTTTTACTATTTTATCACCTGGAGCTTTTATAAGTGGATCAAAACCACTACTTACTTCTATTCCATCTCCATAGCTATCTCCATCTGTATCAGGATTATGAGGATCTGTTCCAAATGAAATTTCTTCACTATCACTCAAACCATCACCATCAAAATCTTGAAAAATTGATTGACCTGTTGCATTTCTAGAAAAAGATAAGAGTAAAATGCTTATTAGGCTAACCACAAGCACAAAGGTTGTTAGTTGAATTTTTGTTATTGATATATTATTAATTTTCATAGCTTATATTTTGCTAGCAATTTAACACATTTAATTTATTTTTTAGTTTATTATATTATACCACACTTTTTTAATATTTGTCTAAATCTAAAACTCTACTTTTTTTCGAAGTTTTTCTATAAAAACCTTAATTAACAACTCTAAATTGAAAACCTTGAAGTACATTATATACCTGCGTTGTTAGACCTCTTAAAGTTTCTAAAATATCTTGTTTATTACTAAGATTTTTAGACTTTTCTATTAAAAAGATGAGAATTTTTACTGAAAATAAGAAATTGGATATTCTCTTACTAAATATTAGCTAATACAAAGGCACTTATCAAAGAAAATATTAAGTATATACTTATAAAGTAATTAAGCATTTTATAATATGTGGAATGCTTCTCAACAAAGAACACTATTCCTGATAAAAATACAAACAGAGCCACTAAAATTTCTGTTAATATGTATATATTCGAGAATAATAGCATTAATATCATAGCTAATCCTAAAATTAAACTAATTATACGATCTTTGATAAAAAGTTCTTTTTTATGTGTTTTTTTCTTTAGAATAGTTACAAGGATGATGGTGCTTGTAGTATAGAGAAGTAATTCCCATGAAAAAACACTAAATCCTTGATTTTGTGAAAAAAGTATAAAAAAAACAAATGCTGTAACTATCGATGAAAATATGATATGACTTGAATGATTGGTTAAACTCATTAATTTCATACTATAGTTCCCTAATACTAAAACTAAAAATAGAAACAATACCTTATATCCCACAACGAAAGTTAATATGATTAGACATATTCCAATAATTTGCTTAATTTTAGAGCTATGCATAGTAAAAAATATAGCAAATAGACTAAATAATAAAAATACGCATAATAAATAGATAGATGAGAACAATAAATCTTGATATGGTTTATTATTTTGATAACTTAAAAAAATGAAGAGGGTTGGTGTGTACAAAATTAGTAGTACATTGAGGAATGTTTCAGAAAGTTTTTCCTTTAACTTATGTAAGGTAGTATCAAAATTTGACATGCCTCCATCCAGTTTCTCTTTCCACATTAGTAGTATAATAATAATAATTGGATATATCATATTAAGCTTACCAAGTAAAGCATTATTTAAATCAAATGAATTTGTATTAAAAATAGGATGAGGTGTTATAAATAGAGATGAAATATTTGCTAAAGTGATAGTGGTTATACTTTTACCATCTAAAAGAAAAAGAATAAAAAAAGAAAACCAAGATGGGAATGATGCATAGAAAAAAAATATCATATATATCAGTACTGAACTTAAAACCACTACAGGAGCTGTCCTATATATAGAACGACTTTCAATAAATACCTTAATACCTACATACAGCCCTGATAATAAAACTGCAATAAGAACCATTATCTTCGTACCAAAATATTTAATAGCAGTAGGAAGATTTCCGAAAAAAGTTATGAATATCGGATACAAACCACTTAAACTTTCATTTATGTAAAAACTCCAATAACCTCCACCTCCCGTAGCTATTAAATCAATCATTGGAGGAATAATCACTAAAGGAGAAGCTACAATCATTAAATATTTTAAATTTTTTGGTTTACTTCTTAAAATATAAGATAGAGTTATCCAAATTGATAACAAAGAAGCTAAAAAAACTAGAAAATCCTGTAATATATATGCTATAAAAGTACTAAGATCTGAGTATCCAAATTTTGCAGCTATAGCTACAACAAAAAATCGTAAAAAAATAGCTGTTGTAAAAATAATAATAAAGGTAAAATGCTCTCCGTATTTTTCATCTTGCTCATCTATTTTAGAGACAACCTTATCCCATCTTTTTTTTATTACATTTATGTAATTTAATATATTTTTTCTATATTTTATTTTAAAATTCTTTATCATATAGTTTATATGTGGATATTTTATTAGTGTTTTTATTATATATTACTGTAATATTTATATATTTAATAGCTAAATCCATTGAATTTTGTGCATAAACTGTGCATAACCTGTATATAACTTTCCCTCTTGTCTTTATTTTAAGGCGAGGCTAATATTTGACACAGTTTGTACACAGCTCGTTTATTTGCTCTTATGAAAAAATTGTGAAAATCTAAGTTACATCAAATTTTATTCTATTATCGCATCCCTCTCTTCATAGGATGATAATCTCCAAAAATATACACGCTCTTCCATATAAGTAATTAAATAGAATCACTTTGTGATATATAATCTAAAATAAATTCTAAAGAATGTATAAGTCTATCAACAGAATTAATGTCCATAGGTTA
>CAMZLB010000014.1 GCA_947311515.1 Candidatus Moraniibacteriota bacterium
CTATTTCTCTGGAAATAGTACTAACATTTCTATCTAATTCCTTAGCTATATTTCTCATACTAGTTCCATCTCTGTATCTTACCTCTATAATTGTTCTTTCTCTTAAGTCTAATGGTGGTTTTTTCTTTTTTTTACTCATAAATATTTTCTAATTATTATTTAATTAGTTTAATATTTATTTAGAGTGTTACAAGTAATTGTTGAACTTAGGATTAGCTAAGTTGTTTTTTGACTTATATAATGTATACTTATAGTGATACATAGGTTTGTTTTTTAGATAGGAAAGATGATAATATTTGTTTATTATTCATTTATAAATAAAAATACTTGAAAAAAGGTATAAATTTTTTAATAAGCATATTGTAATATGACTAAAAATAATGGATACAACTACGAATAAAATTATATCTGAATTTATTGAGGCAAAATTTAAATTTTATTTAAGTTCAAATGTAAAGTTATGTTAATTCTAATAGAGTTTTTAAAAAAAAGAGGTGGTAATTTTACTATATAAAATTTGCTCTGTGATAGTAGGAAAAAATAAAGGTGTTTTTAATGCAAGGAGGCTACTAATTGGTATACTTATTTATAAATTGGGGAATTTGATATTAATGTTTTACAAATATGAAAACCAAAATTAAAATTTGTGGGATTACCGACTCTTATGATGCAGAAATTATTTCTGATTTAGATGTTGACTATGTAGGCATTGTTTACAATTTTGAAGGAGGTGAGCGAAGTATAGATTTAGAGCAACTTATAGAAATATACAATAGTATTAAAAATAAACAAATAAAACTAGTTGCTGTATGTGTAGATAAAACAATTGAAGAATTGAAACAAATATTAAAATATGTGGATATTATTCAATTACACGGAAATGAATCTGTTGAATATTGCAAGAAACTTCATCAAAAATATCCATATAAAAAATTTTGGAAAGCAATAAAAATTAGCTCTAAAGATGATCTAGATAAAGTTAATAAATATATAAATGTAGTAAATAAAATTTTGTTAGATGCAGGAAACAGTAGAGATAAACTAAATAATAAAAATAAATTATTAAATATTGAACTCATAAAAAAAATAGAAAAAGAGTATGATAAAAAATTTATAATAGCTGGAGGGATAGGACTTGATAATATAGATGAAATTATAAATGAAATAAATCCAGAAATAATTGATGTAAGTTCGAAGCTTGAAATAAGCCCTAGAAGAAAAAACATTAAATTAATAAAAAAATTTTTAGAAAAATTATGATAGAGCCAAATAAGATTAAATTAAATGGTAAGCCAAAGTATAAAAAATTAGATTTAAGTTTAGATTATATTATTCTTGCAGAGAAGATGGATAGAAGTTTTGACAACTTTTTTATACTAGAATCTTTAGGTGATCTTAGCTATGAATCTAGATATGTTGTTATGGGATTTGAGCCTGATTCTATAATTTATTCTGATAAAAAAACAAGTTTATTTGTAGACGATAAAGAATACGAGTGTGAGAATTCTTTTGATCTACTTAGAAAAATAATTCCACAAAATATAATTTCTAGGGATTATGCAGGAGGACTTGTGGGGTATATGTGCTATGAGTCTGTAAATTTATTTGAGAGTAGTTTAGATTTGCCAATCATGGAAGATTTTGGATTATTTAAGTTTGGTTTGTATACTGATGGAATTATACTTGATAAATATACTGGAAGTTTTACATATTTTTATTATTCAAAAGATAGACTTCAAAATATATTGGATTTAGTAAATAATAACGAAAGTGATTTTAAGAAAGTAGAGGAGTTATCTGTAACAAAGTTTGGAGACACGATGAGTGAGGAAGAGCATGAAGTTGCAGTGAAAAAAGTTAAAAATGAGATAATAAAAGGAAATACATTTCAATGCGAAGTAGGATTTAAAACTTTATATGAAATAAATGGAGATAAATTTGAAATATTTAAAGAACTTAGAAATACTAATCCTTCTCCATACATGTATTATATGAAATTTGGGGATAAAAAAATAATAGGAGCTAGTCCAGAAACCTTACTTAGAATTAGAAATGATGAAATGGAAACAACGCCTTTAGCAGGTACAACTGGTAGAGGTCGTGATGAAAAAGAAGATAGAGAATTGGTTATAGAAATGCTATCAGATGAAAAAGAAATTTCTGAACATGATATGTTAGTTGATTTGCACAGAAATGACATTGGACGAGTTTCTAGATTTGGTTCTGTGAAGGTTAGAAAATTACACGATGTAGTTAAATTTTCCTTTTTGCAGCATATGTCATCAACTGTTGTAGGACTTCTTGATTATAAAAAAGATCAATTTGATGCTGTAGCTGCAATATTGCCCGCTGGAATACTTACAGGAGCACCAAAAATTGAATCAATAAAAATAATTCACAAAAATGAAATAGTTCCAAGAGGTCCTTATGGTGGAGCTCTTGGAATTTTTGGATTTAATGGAGATTGCACTATGGCAGCAGTACTTAGGTCATTGTATATATCTGAAGATAGTGCTTATTCGCAGACTTGCAGTGGGATAGTTTATGATTCTGAGTCCAAGAAAGAATATAACGAAGTTAAGAAAAAATTAGCAGGACTTGAAGCAACTCTTAAAAAATATACTATATGAAAATACTAATAATAGACAACTACGATTCATTTACATTTAATTTATATCAGTATATAGGTGAAATTTTGGAGAGAGATAATCAAAAATTTCATATAGATGTCTATAAAAATAATAAAATATCTCTTAAAAAAATCAAAGAAAAAAAGTACGATAAAATAATAATTAGTCCAGGACCAGGAAATCCAAAAGAAGAAAAATATTTTGGAATTTGTAATAAAGTAATAAAAGAATTAGGAAAGAATATCCCAATACTTGGAGTTTGTCTTGGGATGCAAGGTATAGCAGATTCTTTTGGAGGAAAAATTGAGTTTGCTAAGATGCCAATGCATGGAAAAACAAGTTCTATACTTCATAATGGAAAAGGTATTTTCAAAAATATTCCAGAAAATGTGAATGTTATGAGATATCACTCTTTAGTAGTGAAAGCAACCAGTGATTTTAATGATGTTATGGATGTAATAGCAACATCAAATGATACGGGTGAAATTATGGGAATTGAACATAAAGAGTTTCCAATTTATGGTGTGCAATTTCATCCAGAATCATTTGCTAGTGAGGGTGGAATGAATTTACTTTCAAATTTTTTGTATAGCGAAAAATCTTTTGAAAAAGAAAATAATGAAAAAAAAATGAAAAATAACTTGAATGCCAAGTTGGAAAGTATTAAAAACATTGAAGAAAAAGAAATTTTAAAAGAGTCGCAGAATGAAAAAAAAATAGTAAAAAAAGAAGAAGGACATACTGAAGAGTCTGCGTATAACTTACAAAAGAAAATTTTAAATGGAGAGGTAAATGAAGAGGTACTTATTAAAATCTTTGAATCAATGGAAAAAAGGGAGGTGGGAATTGTGACCAGAGATGAATTAAAAGGTTTTTTGAGGGCTAGTCGTGAGGTTATGGATAAAATTAGTTTTAATAAAAAAACTCTAGATACTTGCGGTACTGGAGGAGATGGATTTAATACATTCAATATTTCTACTGCTGTGAGTTTTGTTTGTGCCGCAGCTGGAGTAAATGTTGCAAAGCATGGCAATAGAGCTTCAAGTAGTAAATCTGGAAGCGCTGATGTTTTAGAAGTTTTTGGTATTGATTTAGAGATGAGTAAAGATAAAGCAATTAATATGCTAAATGATATTAATTGGACATTTTTGTTTGCTCCTAAATATCATAATTCTTTTCGCTATGTTGGAAGTGCTAGGAAAAAGTATGGCAAAAAAACATATTTTAATTTACTAGGTCCACTTCTAAATCCTGTTGAGTCAAAATTTCAAATGGTTGGAGCTACAAACAAGAAAGATGCACTTTTAATAGGTAAAACGCTCATAGAAACAGGTTCAAAGAAAGTAATTACTTTGAGTAGTGAAATTGGAATCGATGAAGTTTCCATTGAGGGAAAGACAAGTATCTTTGAATTTAACGAAGGTCAGGGGGTTAAAGTGTATAAAATTTCTCCAGCTAATTTTGGTATGAAAGAATATCCTATTTCCAATATAATTGGAGGAGATAAAAATAAAAATGCAAAAATTTTATTGGATATTTTTGAAAATAATGCAAATGAGGCTGCTAGAAATGTAGTAGCATTAAATTCTGGAATAGCTCTGTATGTAATAGGAAATGTAAATTCTACAGAAGAGGGTGTAAAAAAATCTTTAGAATTAATAAAATCAGGAAAAGTAAAGAAAAAGTTTATAGAGATACTTAAGTATAAGTAGTACCCTTTTAAAGGAAAAATTTGCGAATTCAGTAGTAAAATTTAATTATTTAGAAAGCGTGAAAGGATTTATTGAAAATATGTTAATAATAAACAAAAAAATAATAATATGAAGTAGGGTTTCAAATTTTATGAAAATTTAAAAAAGAATTTTATATAGGAAAATTTTAGTAGTTTAGAAGTAAATATTTATACGGTAAATAGAGGTTCTGAAAAGTTAAGATATAATCATACTAGATTTATAATTGTTATGAAAAAAGTATCAAGTATATTGAAAAAAATTGTAGAAAATAAAAAAAAAGAAGTTTTTGATAAAAAGAATAAAATTAGTTTATTTACAATCAAAGACAAATTAGTTAAGTCCAATAGAGATTTTTTAAGCGCTATTAAAGGGGACGATATTAATCTTATTGCAGAAATAAAAAAGGCTTCACCTACTATGAAAATAGATAGAAGTATAAATATTATTGAATTAGCTAATTTTTATGAAGAAAGTAATGTAAGTGCAATTTCTGTATTATGTGATAAAAAATATTTTAATGGTTCTTTGGAAGATTTGGATAAAGTAAGAAAAAATACTGCAAATGTTCCGTTATTGTGTAAAGATTTTATAGTGGATGAATATCAAATATATGAAGCTAGATATTATGGAGCAGATGCTATTTTATTAATTGTAAATATATTAAAAGAGGAGGAGTTAAGGAGGTTTTTAAACATTGCATATACTTTAAATATGAATGTAATTTTTGAGATAAATAGTAAAGAAGAGTTAAATTTTATAAGAAAAATTAAATTTAAAATTATTATGATAAATAATCGTAATTTAAATACATTTGAAATTGATTTGAATACAACAAACAGTCTTGTGAATTTTATTCCAGAGGATAAAGTAATTATTTCTGCTAGTGGTATAAATAGTTTTTTGGATGTGCAGAAATTATCAAAAAGAGTAAGTGCAATATTAGTAGGAACAAGTATTATGAAGTCTGATAATCCAAAAGAAAAAATTAAAGAATTATTATGCAAAAAATAAATTTTAAAAAAGAATTATTTAAAAATAATGGTCATTTTGGTAGGTATGGTGGGTGCTTTGCTCCAGAATTGTTACAACCAATTCTTAAAAATGTTGAGACTGTATTTGAAAAATTTAAAAATTCAGAAATATTGAAAAATGAATTTAATGAATTATTAAAAAGTTACGCAGGAAGAGAGACTCCTATATATCATGCAAAAAGCTTCTCAAAAATTGCAGGAGGTGCTCAAATTTGGATAAAAAGAGAGGATTTGTTACATGGAGGAGCTCATAAGACAAATAATGTATTAGGTCAAGCTATTTTAGCAAGGGAGATGGGTTCAAAAAAAATAATATGTGAAACGGGTGCTGGTCAACATGGAATAGCTACTGCTATGATTGGAGCTCTTTTTGGATTCAAAACTAAGGTTTTCATGGGAGCAAAAGATGTTGAGCGTCAAAAAATGAATGTGGACAGGATGAAATTACTTGGTGCGGAGGTTATTGAAATAGATGCGGGTTCGATGTCTCTAAAAGATGCTATAAATGAAGCTATGCGTTACTGGGTACAACATAGTCATGATACTTATTATGTTTTTGGTACTGCAGCGGGACCACATCCATATCCTGAATTAGTTTCATATTTTCAAAAAGTTATAGGTGAGGAAGCAAGAAAGCAAATTTTATACAAAACAGGCAAATTACCAAAGGAAGTATTAGCTGCTGTTGGAGGTGGTTCAAATGCAATTGGAATTTTTCAGGGATTTTTGGATGATAAAAATGTTAAATTGACTGGGGTTGAACCAGCGGGCATAGGAAAAAAACATGGAGAAACCATTGGGAGAGGAAAGTTTGGATGTCTTCATGGGAGTTTATCGAAGGTAAATTGTAGTAAAGATGGTCAAATAAATGAGAGTCATTCAATTTCTGCTGGATTAGATTATCCAGGTGTTTCACCAATTCATGCATACTTAGATGAAATTGGAAGAGTGAAATTTTCTGGAATTCTTGATAAAGAGGCATTAGAAACATTTGTAGAATTCTCAAGAACAGAGGGAATAATACCTGCTTTAGAGTCAAGTCATGCATTAGCAGAAGCAAAAAAACGAGCAAAAAAGTATAAAAAAACTGACATCTTACTTGTGAATCTATCAGGAAGAGGTGATAAAGATTTGCATACAGTATTTAAAGGAATTAACGATTAATTATATGAACAGATACAAAAAAACTTTTTCTAAACTTAAAAAAGAAAACAAAATTGCATTTATACCTTTTTGGATGATTGGTGATCCTACTCCAATTAAATCTTTGAAAATGTTGAGAATTCTCGCTGAAAGCGCTGATATTTTAGAAGTAGGCTTCCCATTTTCTGATCCATTAGCAGATGGACCTATAATTCAGGAATCAGTAAATAAGGCATTAAAATCAAGAACGACAATCAAAGAATGCTTTAAGATTATTTCACAAATAAGAGATGAATATCCAGAAAAACCTATAGGAGCCTTGATTTATTTTAATTTAATACTATCATTTGGAGTTGAAGATTTTTTTAAACAGTTAAAAGTTTCAGGAATTGATTCAATAATTATTCCAGAAGTGCCACCTGAAGAAATAAATTCAAAAATAGAATCAAAATTTTCATTACTAGAATTATCAAAAAAATATGATGTAAGTTTAGTGTTTTTACCTTCTACAAATACATTAGATACTAGACTTGAGAAAATAATAGATATATCATCAGGATTTATTTATGCCATATCATCACCAACTACAACAGGCGGAAAAATTGATTTTAGTGAAGGAATTGGAAAATTAATTACAAAGATTAAAAATAAAACAAGCATTCCAATTTGTGTAGGGTTTGGAGTATCTTCCCCAGAAGATATAAAAGAACTTAAAATCATGGGTGTAGATGGTGTAATAATAGCTTCAAAAATAATAAAAATATATAGAAAAAATGGAGAAAAAGGAGTAAAAGAATTCGTAGAAAAATGTAAAAAAGTTACATAAGTTTTTAAATAGGTTCTAAAATGCATAAGACTTCTTGAAAAGCCTATGAAAAGTCATATTTATCTGTAGTATTCTTTTTATAGGACCTTAAAAGAAGTCTAGTTAGTCTATTTACTGCGGATGTAAAAAGTTTGCATAACATATAAGACATTGTACTATATACTTATAGACTTGTATAATTTATTTTTCAAATTAATCATGACACAATCAATAGAACCAAATATCGCTGACCTTGCAAATGGATGGATGAAATCTTATGGCTTAGATTATAAATTAGATCAAGCAAATTTAAATTCTGAAATAGATAAAGTCTTGAATGATTATAAATCAAAAGGTGTTGGAAAAGGTGGAAATCGTCCAGGCGCAAAATTATTATTGCAGGACAAAAATTTAAATTATTTTCCAATACTTATTGAGTATAAAGGGCTAAAAGGAAAATTAGAAAAACTTAACACAAACGGATAAGTAGAAAATAAAACTAAAAAAATGAACCAAATTATAAAAATATAAAAGATTTTGCAGTAAATGGGGCAGTGCATTATGCAAATGCAATCCTTCATCATACGAGTTATACCGATATTATTGCTATTGGTATGACGGGGTATAAAGATATTTCTGGAAAAATTCATCATCAAATTGGGGTATATTTTGTTTCAAAAGACAACTTTGGGGTTGGGCAAAAAGTAGGGGAATTTTCTGATTTTTCTTTTTTAACACTAGAAAATTTTGATAGTTTTATTGAAACCGTAAAAAATCTAAAACTTTCTCCAGAAGAACAAGAAAGAATAAAAGCGCAAAAAGAAAGAGAAATAGATGAAAGTCTCACAAAGCTTAATAATAATATTTATCAAAATGAAAAAGGACTTGGAGAAAATGACCGTGTTTATCTTGTAGCGGCGGCTATTATAGCCACTCTTGGGGTTTCGGGAAAAGTTCCTCCTTTAGAAAAAGATGATTTAAAATATACAAGTGAAACAGGAAATAATACCGACGGTAAAATTATCATAAGAAAAATTGAAGATTTTTTAGAAGAAAAAAAACTTCCAAAAGATAAAAAAGATTTAATTTTACGAACACTATCAAATACACTTTTGGCGGAAAATATAAATAAAATAATCGACGGAGAAACACAATTAAAAAGAGTGTTTGTAAAAATTATTGATGATATTGGAATTTATTACAAAATTGGACTTACAACAGATTTTACAGGAAAACTTTTTAATGAAATGTATGGTTGGCTTGGTTTTTCTCAAGACAAACTAAATGATGTAGTTTTAACTCCTTCATATATTTCTACTCTTTTGGTAAAACTGGCACGAGTAAATAAAGATTCGTTTGTCTGGGATTTTGCCACTGGGTCAGCAGGTCTTTTAGTAGCGGCGATGAACGAAATGCTTATTGATGCCAAAAATACTATAAAATCTCCAGATGAACTTACTCAAAAACAACTTGCCATAAAAGCTGAACAACTGATGGGGATAGAGTTGTTATCAAGTGTGTATATGCTGGCAATTCTTAATATGATTTTGATGGGAGATGGAAGCTCTAATATTTTAAATAAAGATTCACTTTTAGATTTTGACGGAAATTATGGATTTGGAAAAACCAATGAAAAATTTCCAGCAGATGCTTTTATCTTAAATCCTCCATATTCTGCCGATGGAAACGGAATGATTTTTGTAGAAAAAGCCTTAAATATGATGCACAAGGGATATGCGGCAATTATTATTCAAAACTCGGCAGGAAGCGGAAGAGCCGAAGATTTTAATAAAAGAATTTTAGAAAAACATACACTGGTAGCGAGTATAAAAATGCCAAAGGATATTTTTATAGGAAAATCTGCTGTTCAAACAAATATTTATGTTTTTAAAATAGCGGAAAAACATCACCCAGAGGAAATGGTGAAATTTATAGATTTTACCGATGATGGATACACAAGAGCTAGTCGAAAAAAAGCTAAAGCAAGTAGTAATTTAAAAGATACGAACAAAGCAAAAGAACGATATGCGGAAATTGTAAATTTGGTGCGATTTGGAAAATCAAAATTAAATATTTTTACCGAAAAAGAATATTACGAAAACACCATAGACCCAACAAATGGGGAAGATTGGAATCAGTCAGCACCGATTGACACCAAACCAACTTTAAAAGATTTCAAAAAAACCGTAAGTGATTATCTCGCTTGGGAAGTAAGTAATATTTTAAAAAATGATAAAGATGATAGCTTGGGAAAATAACAGCCCCACTCA
>CAMZLB010000015.1 GCA_947311515.1 Candidatus Moraniibacteriota bacterium
ATTAAAAAGACTTGACTTAAATTTGAAATACTGTATACTAAATAACAGTTAAGTAAGTGAAAAGGAGCGATTAAAAAGACTTGACTTAAATTTGAAATACTGTATACTAAATAACAGTTAAGTAAGTGAAAAGGAGCGATTAAAAAGACTTGACTTAAATTTGAAATACTGTATACTAAATAACAGTTAAGTAAGTGAAAAATAGGGACACAAAAAAAACTGTGAATAACTAACACTTTACTTTACAATGAATTTATAATATAGTTAGACTAACAGTAGTAATGAGAGAATAGATAGAGCAGTTTCTTTTATAAGAATGATACATCCGAGTACATAATCTATAAGTTTATTTTATAGAAATGTAATATTATGTGTACGGATGTGTTTTTCTTTGTAAAATTTTTGCAAAGAGAGATAAGTAACTTTACAATATAATACAACTAGCAAAATCTAATCACAATTTTTTGTGGTTAGTCCTAATATGGTGTACTATATTTTTATAGTACATGCAAATAAATTTGTGCGCATCATTTTAAATGATGCAAATAACAATCTATCTTTTGAGTCTATCAAACTTAGTAAACATTAATTTGTTTACGTAAATCCTCATTAATCGTTGATTCGAGCGAGAGGGATAAAGTAACTTTTTTAAAAGAAACTTTATATCGTTTTAATTGAGAGTTTGATCCTGGCTCAGGATGAACGCTAGCGGTGTGGATAAGGCATGCAAGTCGAACGGGTTTAGACCCGTGGCAAACGGGCTAGTAACACGTGGGAATCTACCCTGAAGTCGTGAATACGCTAAAGAAATTTAGTACAATACACGATGCACTCTACGGAGTAAAGATTTATCGCTTCAGGAGGAGCCTGCGTCCTATCAGCTTGTTGGTGAGGTAAAAGCTCACCAAGGCAATGACGGGTAGGGGGTGTGAGAGCATGGCCCCCAGCATTGGAACTGAGACACTGTCCAAACTCCTACGGGAGGCTGCAGTCGAGAATATTCCACAATGGACGAAAGTCTGATGGAGCGACACCGCGTGCATGATGAAGGCCTTAGGGTCGTAAAGTGCTAAAACTGGGATCAATGTACTGAGCGTACCAGTTGAAAAGAGGCTACTAACTCTGTGCCAGCAGTAGCGGTAATACAGAGGCCTCAAGCGTTATCCGGATTTATTGGGCGTAAAGCGTATGTAGGCGGGTATATTAGTCGTAGGTCAAATCTCTGAGCTCAACTCAGAAACTGCTTACGAAACGGTATATCTAGAGGATGTGAGAGATGACTGGAACTCATGGTGTAGTAGTGAAATGCGTTGATATCATGGGGAACACCAAAGGCGAAGGCAGGTCATTGGCACATTCCTGACGCTCAGATACGAAAGCGTGGGTAGCGAATGGGATTAGATACCCCAGTAGTCCACGCCGTAAACGATGCTTACTCGGCATATGGAGTATCGACCCTCTGTGTGTCTTAGCTAACGCGTTAAGTAAGCCGCCTGGGAAGTACGAGCGCAAGCTTAAAACTCAAAGGAATAGACGGGGATCCGCACAAGTGGTGGAGCATGTGGTTTAATTCGACATTAAGCGAGAAACCTCACCAGGACTAGAAACTTAGCTGCAAACCTTAGAGATAAGGTCGCCTTCGAGGGTGCTAAGCAGGTGCTGCATGGTCGTCGTCAGCTCGTGCCGTAAGGTGTTCCCTTAAGTGGGGAAACGAGCGCAACCCTTGTCGTGTGTTATATATGTCACACGAGACTGCCCCGACATTTGAGCTTTATCAATTTGATAGAGAATAAATGTCGGGGAGGAAGGAGAGGATGACGTCAGATCAGCATGGCCCTTGACGTCCTGGGCAACACACGTGCTACAATGGCTAGAATAAAGGGTCGCCAAACCGCGAGGTGGAGCTAATCCCAAAAATCTAGTCTCAGTTCGGATTGGAGTCTGCAACTCGACTCCATGAAGTTGGAATCACTAGTAATCGTGAATCATTATGTCACGGTGAATACGTTCTCGGATCTTGTACTCACCGCCCGTCACGTCAAGAGAGCTGATAACACCCAAAAGTCCCGTTTTATACCGGGAATAACGGTGGGATTGGTGATAGGGACGAAGTCGTAACAAGGCATCCGTAGCGGAAGCTGTGGATGGATCACCTCCTTTCTAGGGAGTAACGGTGTTAAGTAGTTGAGAGTCATCTCAAATTCTTAAAACCCAAGTCATAAGCAATGTTTATGACATGGTCGGTTTCACTTCTTTTAGGTGAAATTACGATAGATAAAAAAAGTTAGTTAGGACTAACCGCAAAAGATTGTGAATTTAGTAAATCTAAATAGTTGTATTATATATTTTTCTGTGAAAATATCTGTTATTCAGTAATATGGATAGTAACTATTTCCGCAGAAAAACCTTAACAAGTGAATATTATGAAGATATTTTTATGCTCAGAACTGCGGAAAATTAGCGTATAATATCAAAGAGAAAACACAATAAATAGGTTTAATGCAATTTTATCTAGCATCGTGTAAACGATGTATTGATAATACATTTAAATCATTCGTAAACCTGTCTTGTAGTCATTTACTTGATTATGAGATAGACACAAGATTTTTACTAATTTTATTTATAAAATTAGATTAGAAGGTGAAAAAAACAATGAATGCTTTGGAAAATGTCTCTTAACAAGTTTTTGTTAATTGCCAATTTCTTTATGCATAGTCGTTAAAAACTGTCTCTTTATTGAGATAGTAGCAAGAAAAAGGTTACAATAGAGCGTAAAGTGGATGCCTTGGCTGAAATGAGCGATGAAGGACGTGATTGGATGCGATAAGCTTCGGGGAGTTACCAAATAAACTTTGATCCGGAGATTTCCGAATGGGGAAACCCTACTGTTTAATAACAGTAATATATAACTGAATACATAGGTTGTGTAAGCTAACCCTGGGAATTGAAACATCTTAGTACCAGGAGGAAAAGAAAATAATTAATGATTCCGCAAGTAGTGGCGAGCGAACGTGGAGAAGTCTAAACCGTTATGTTTACATAGCGGGGTTGCGAGGTAAGTTTACTCGTTTGATCGGGGTTTGTTGTATTTTTCTTAGTAGAAGACTCTGGAAAGTGTCACGATACAGGGTAATAGTCCCGTATACGAAAAGAAAAATCAAAAAATGTACTTATTCTCAAGTAGGGCGGGGCCGGTGAAACCCTGTCTGAATCCGGGAGCACTATCTTCCAAGACTAAATATCATTTCAGACCGATAGTGAACTAGTACCGTGAGGGAAAGGTGAAAAGTATCCCGTAGAGGGAGGTGAAATAGAACTGAAACTTTATGCTAACAAGGAGTTGGAGCTCAAGTATTTAATTACTGAGTGACAGCGTGCTTTTTGCAGAACGACCCAGCGAGTTAATTTTCTGTGGCCGCATAAGTTGCTTTGCAACGGATGCACAGTGAAAGCGAGCCTTAACGGGCGAATAATGGTCGCAGGGATTATACCCGAAACCAGACGAGCTACGCATGAGCAGGGTGAACATAATGTAACAATTATGGGAGGCCCGAACCCACTCGCCGTTCAACACGAGGGGATGACTTGTGTGTAGAGGAGAAATTCCAATCGAGTCTGGCAATAGCTGGTTCTCTCCGAAATATCTTTAGGGATAGCGTTGTGTAATAACTATGGGAGGTAGAGCTACTGAATGAATGTGGCGCCGCAAGGTAGCCCGTTTAACCAAACTCCGAATACCTATAGTCGTATCACAGCAGTCAGAACTCCGGGGCTAAGCTCGGAGCTCAAAAGGGAAAAAGCCCAGACCGCAATCTAAGGTCCCAAAATCTATACTAAGTGGGAAAGGAAGTGAAGTTTCTTATACATCTAGGAGGTTGGCTTAGAAGCAGCCATCCTTTAAAGAAAGCGTAATAGCTCACTAGCCTAGAGACTTCGCACCGAAAATGTAATGGGGCTAAGTATAGTACCGAAGATGCGGATTTATACATTTTTTGTATAAGTGGTAGGAGAGCGTTCCTAGTGCACTGAAGCCAGATGGGTGACCACTGGTGGAGCGCTGGGAAGTGAGAATGCTGGGATGAGTAACCGCAATGTGCGTGAGATTCGCACACACCGAAAATCCGAGGTTTCCTGGGCAATGATAATCATCCCAGGGTTAGTCGGGCCTAAGGCGAGGCCGAAAGGCGTAGTCGATGGACAACAGGTTAATATTCCTGTACTGCATATATATGCGATGGAGTGACGCATTCTTGTAACTACTGCATATTATTGGATTTATGTGATTCCTCTGAGGAAGTTTGAATAGGAAAATCCGTCAAGCAATATTCCAATGGAGGACTCAGAAGCAACCCTTCGGGGAAGTGAATAGTAGTGAGCAGAGTGCCTAGAAAAACTTCTAAGCATCAGTATATATGTACCCGTACCGAAAACCAACACAGGTGGATAGGGCGAGTAGCCCAAGGTGAACGAGTGAAACCTGGTTAAGGAACTCGGCAAAAAAGCTAGACGTAAGTTCGCAAGATGTCTTCCCACTGTCCACTTAGGTGGATGGAGGGCGCAGCTAAAGTGCCCGTCCGACTGTTTACCAAAAACACAACTCTCTGCTAACCCGTAAGGGGATGTATAGGGGGTGACACCTGACCAGTGCTGGAACGTTAACGGAAGAGGTTCACGCCAATTCCCGAAGCGCCAGTGAACGTCGGCGATAACTATAATCGTCCTAAGGTAGCGAAATTCCTTGTCGGCTAATTACCGACCTGCATGAAAGGTGTAACGAGATGGGAACTGTCTCAACCAGGTGCTCGGTGAAATTGCAATAACGGTAAAGATGCCGTTTACCTATGGCTAGACGAAAAGACCCCGTGGAGCTTTACTACAGCTTGACATTGAATTAGAGTTTTAGTTGCCCAGTATAGATGGGAGACTTTGAAGCTATCTTTTTGGAGATAGTGGAGTCATCAGTGGAATACCATCCTACTACAATTTTGATTCTAACCTTGCACCGTTAGGTGTATATGAAAACATCATAGAAAAGGTTGTCATTCAGGCGAAAGTAAGCAATGCTTAAAGAGCATTGTCCTAGTAAAATAGGAATCTACATTAAAGTCTATTTAGCGTGTTATATTTTAACACAACAGATAGCAGATAATATTCGTCTGATGATTAAATTTTTTCTACAAATTCGTTTCATATATAGCTACCGGTGCAGGAACAGTGTCTGGTGGGTAGTTTGACTGGGGCGGTCGCCTCCCAAAAAGTAACGGAGGCGCTTACAAAGGTTGGCTAGGTCCGGATGGACATCGGGCTGATAGTACAAACGCAAAAGCCAGCTTTACTGAGAGACATACAAGTCGAACAGTTACGAAAGTAGAAGTTAGTGAACCGACCAATTGCTCATAGGAGCGTGGAAGATCATCGGATAAAAGTTACCCCGGGGATAACAGGCTAATTCCTTCCAAGAGTCCATATCGACGAAGGAGTTTGGCACCTCGATGTCGGCTCATCTCATCCTGGGGCAGAAGCATGTCCCAAGGGTATGGCTGTTCGCCATTTAAAGAGGTACGCGAGCTGGGTTCAGACCGTCGTGAGACAGGTCGGTCTCTATCTGCCATAGGCGTGTGTGCTTGAGGGAAGTCTTTCCTAGTACGAGAGGACCGGAAAGAATAAACCTCTGGTGTATCGGCTGTCCCGCCAGGGGCACTGTCGAGTAGCTAAGTTTAGAGTGGATAACCGCTGAAAGCATATAAGCGGGAAGCCCTACCCGAGATAAGGCACTTATGTCCTCAAAGATGATGAGGTTGATAGGCTTCAGATGAAAGTACTGTGAAGTATTGAGTCGAGAAGTACTAATACATTTATAATTTTTTTCTTGCAACCGATTTTGTATAGATGGAATTGGTAATTAAGAGAAACGTGTGATTGACATGTGTATTGACCTTTTGTGAGATGTTTTCTCTTTGACTTTTATATGTTGTAAAGCGTATATAAAGTCTTGGTGGTTCGTGCAGTTGGGGTACACCTGATTCCATATCGAACTCAGCAGTTAAGCCAACTAGCTCCGATGATAGCTCTTTGAGTGAAAGTAGGTTGCCGCCAAGACTTTGTATATGCTTTTTAATTTTGGTTTATTTTTTATGAAAATTATGTTTTTAAGATTTTATAGTAATAAATATTTATAATTTTAATTTAAATTAATTTATTTTTTTATTTAAAACTTTATATGATATATTTATATAAATAAACTTATTTAAATTATAAAAATGATATTTCCAAAAAAATAAAGATAGGAGATGAAATTAGAGTTATAGCTCCTGCTAAAAGTATGTTTATTGCATCAGAAGATGTCGTTGATATAGCTATTAAAAAACTTAAAAAAGCAGGTCTGAAAATTACTTTTTCTAAAAACTGCAAAGAAGAGAATATATTTAAATCATCTTCAATAAATTCAAGAATAGAAGATACACATGGTGCATTTTATGATAAAAATGTGAAAGTAATTTTTACAGTGATAGGAGGATTTAATTCAAATCAAATATTGAAATATATTGATTATAACTTAATTAAGAATAATCCAAAAATTATTTGAGGATATTCAGATATGACAGCATTAATAAATGCTATTACTGCAAAAACTGGTTTAATTACGTATTCAGGACTTAATTTTTAAACTTTTGGGATGAAAAAATAATTTGAATATAATATTAAATATTTTAAAAAATGTTTATTTAGTGATTCTGAATTTGAAATAAAACCTTCTAAGACATGGTCAGATGATGAATGGTATATATAAATCAAGAAGATAGAAAATTAATAAAAAATGAAGGATTTATTATTTTGAATAGAGGGGAATCTGAATGTAATATTGTTGGCGGAAATTTATACACTTTTAATTTGCTCCATGGAACAGAATTTATGCCAGATATTTCGAATTCAATTCTTTTTATTGAAGATGATGCTATGGTAGGTGATTTTTTTAGCGTTGAGTTTGATAGAAATTTGCAATCTTTAATTCACTAACATAACTTTTATAAAGTTAAGGGAATTATTATTGGGAGATTTCAGAAGGCTTCAAAAATGAATATTAAAAAAATAAAAAGAATAATAAAAACTAAAAAAGAATTAAATAATATTCTAATAATTGCAAATGTTGATTTTGGACATGTTAATCCTTTAATTACCCTCCTAATTGGAGGAAGTGTAAAATTAAAGGTTGATAATAATGTCGAGTTGAGTGTAATTAAATATTAGTAAATCTTTTAAAAGTTTTATTTATAATATGTATGAATTTAGAATTATGTAGAATACATTTCTATGTTCAGATTCTAACTAACTTCTAGATGATTGATTTTTTGAGTGTTTGTAGTATCTATTTAAAAGTTGTTAATTGGATATATAAATAAAGATACCATAGTATATTTTCAAGATGAAATGAGGTATGGGCTTATGAGTAACTTAAGAAGAAGTTGGTCTTCTAGAGGAATTAGAGTTGTGTTACTACAGAAACAGCTTATTACAATGAATCTTGTTTTCAGTAGTATCATCATAACTGGAGAGGACTTTCATTTACTATTACCTGTTATGACTAGTGATATTATGAAGATATTTCTTTTGAAATTTTAAAAAAACAACATTCAGGTAAAGAAGTTTGTTGTGACATGGGATAGTACATCTTATCATAGAAGAAAAGATTTGCACAATATCAAAGGATTAACATTAATAATATCTTCCCATTATTTTTTTAAAATCTTAGTCTAAGAGAGATATTTTGAAGAAACTAAAAGAATTACAGCTAATAGAATATTTAAAAGTTTAGATAAATGTGAAGAATTAATTACTGAAGTAATTTAAAAATGCAGTGATACAGATAAGTTAGAAGTTATGATTGGATAATGAAATAATGGGGAGAGGTTATTTAGAAATGGTATTATTATTTTTACAAAATACAATTTATAAAAAAACCTTAAAAATAAAGTTTAATAAAAATAAATCTAAATTACATTTTATTAGTTAATTTAATTACCTATTTAGAAAGTGTAGTCGCTCTAAAAGTGATTAAAATATTGCACAGAAGGTAAAAATCTAATAATTAATAAATTTGAAAAGGTGATATTTTTTGTTGGTAATTGAAATCATATTATAAAATGTTGAAAATAAATGTTTATTATGGTAATATATGTGAATATAATTATTGTAAAAATTGTAATTTTCTTATGAATGAAATAAAATGTAATTTTGACAATTTAAAGGATCTATTTGGATATAAAGAGGCTTTTCCTGAGGTTTTGAAGGCAGTTAAAAAGATAGAAGATGCTTCTGGAGAAGGATGTGAATATTTGGGTTGGTTGGATTTACCTACTAGATATGATAACGATGAGTTTAGGAATATTATTAAAATTTCTGATGAAATAAAAGAAGAAGCAGACATTTTACTTGTTATTGGTATAGGTGGTTCATATTTAGGAGCGCGTTGTGCAATAGAATCTCAGAATGGAGTTTTTCAAAGTAGTAAAGACAATGTTAAAGTTTATTTTCTAGGTATTAATTTAAGTGCTGATTACATAGAAGAAATTTTGAATATAATAAAAGGTAAGAGTGTTTATGTAAATGTTATATCTAAATCTGGTACAACTCTAGAGCCAGCTATAGCATTTCGTATAATGAGAGATATATTATCCAAAAAATATCCTCCCTCAGAATTAAAAAGACGAATAATTGTTACTACAGATAAGACAAAGGGTATTTTGAAAGAAATATCAAATAAAGAAGGGTATAGAACATTTATTGTGCCTGATGATGTCGGTGGTAGGTATAGTGTACTTACCCCAGTTGGACTTTTTCCAATAGCAGTTGCAGGAATAGATATAAATGAGATGATGTTAGGAGCAAAAAAAGGTAAAGAAATCTTTTCAAGGGATAATAATGATTGTTATAGATATGCCTCAGCAAGAGTTGCCTTATATCATAGTGGTTATGAGATTGAGGTTTTTACAAACTATAATCCTAGATTTACACAATTTTCAGAGTGGTTGAAACAACTTTTTGGTGAGTCAGAAGGAAAAAATGGTAAAGGATTATTTCCTGCAGCTATGACATTTACTACTGATTTACATTCACTTGGACAGTATGTTCAAGATGGTAAAAAAATACTTTTTAAAACAGAATTGGATTTTGAAAAAAAATCAAAATCTATTAAAGTGCCTTGTCTAGGGCAAAATAGCTATGACAAGTTGAATTATTTATCTGGTAAATTTATAGATGATTTAAATGAAATCGCACAAAAAGGTGTGTATTTAGCTCATAAAAAGGGAGGTGTTCCACAGATAACTGTAAAAATTCCTAAAAATAATCCCTATTATTTAGGTATGCTTTTCTATTTTTTTGAAAAGGCTTGTGCTTTAAGTGCTTACGCTATAGGAGTTAATCCTTTTGATCAACTAGGTGTAGAAGAGTATAAAAAACAAATAAAAATTTTACTAGAAAAAATTTAAAAAAGAAATGTATAGGACATCTCTTTTATCTTTTATAAAAATTTTATAATCAAATTTTGTTAAAATAATCTTTTTATTAGATTTTAAAAGTTTTATTAAAACAAAATTTCTATACTTTTTTATTTCTATTAAAAAATCTAAAAATTTTAGTAAGAGAGTAAGATTTCGTATAGATACTTATAAATAGTATTATTAGATGAATGATAATTTAAATTTAATAGAAGATACATGATAAATGTTTTTAAGTTAAAAATTGTAGAAGACGAGAAGGAGCAACAAGCAGTTCTGGATGTTATTGCCAGTAGAGAGGAATATTATATAAATTTATTCAAAAATTCAAACACTTTTCCAAAAATTACTGTAAAGTTTGAAGGAAATAAACCTCTTACTGTGCGAATAATTTTTGATCCATCTGACGGAAAGAGAATCGCTATTGATACAAAAGGGTATGGTAAGGCGGACTCTGTAACGAAGTATGCTTTTAAAAAGTTGAGAAGAGTAGCAAAGAAGCATTTTGTAAAAACTAAAAAAAAACATAGAAGATAATACGTTTATCTCTTGGGAGTCTATGTAAATCCCCTAAATAAATCATCAAGCCTAAAAACTAACCTAATTTAAGGTTATTTATTTTTTTGGATTATATATCTTGTAAATATTAGGTAGTATCTATAGTGCACCACTAGCTTTATTTTTAGTAAGTCCCTTATATCTATCTACTTAGGCTTCCATTGATATGTTCAACTTTATATCTTACAGACAATAATTGTTTATTGCTTTTTTGAGAGCTTGATCTTTTGTCTAAAATTCCTTAGTGCTTGCCCTGAACTTTTCACTTTTTTGTCTTCTTTGATATGATTCTTATATCTAAGTTTAACAATTACTTGATTAATTTATTTATTTGCGGTATAGTATAAAATATATTGATGTGATGAGTTATTATTTTTTATTATAATTTTTTTTAAACTTATAACATTTTTGTAGAATAAAATAAAAGAGACTTTTTTTAAAAAAAAAACTTATAAAAATGTAACAGTTACAAGGTTTTTAAGGAAGTCCAATAAAAACGAGATGGAGTAAACTTTATATTTTTTATATTACTTGTATTTTATGCATACTATTTATTTATCTATTATTATTCCCGCTTACAATGAAGAGAAGCGGATTAGTTTAAATTTACGCAAAATCAAAAAATATCTTGATTATAAGAAAGTAACTTATGAAATAGTGGTCATTATTGATGGTTCACCAGATAATACTGCTAAAGTTGTTGAGGAACTGAAGGGGGATATAGATAATTTACGAGTTATAGAAAATATAGAAAATAGAGGAAAAGGATATGTTGTTAGACAGGGCTTAATGGAGGCTAAAGGTAAATACCGCGCTTTTTTGGATGCAGATGGTTCTACTTCTATAGATCATATAGATTTAGCATTAGAAAAAATAACTGATAAAAATAATAAATATGATTTGATTGTGGGCTCAAGAGATATGAGAGGAGCTAATATTGCGGTTAAACAGCCAAAATATCGTGAGGCTATGGGCACTCTTGGAAATATGTTAATAAGGGGAGTTCTGGGATTGTGGAAATATCCAGATACTCAGTGTGGTTTTAAACTTATAACTGAAGAACTTGCACAAAATGTTGTTCCTAGAATGAAGGTAGATAGATTTGGATTTGATTTTGAGCTTATAGTTTTGGCTAAAAAATTAGATTATAGGATAATACAGATTCCCGTTAAATGGATAAATAAAGATGGGACGACAGTAGGATTTTGGGGTCCGAATGGGTTTATTCAGGTTATTATAGATTTATTCAAAGTTAGAATGAGATTATGGAATGATGAATATAAAATAAAGAATAAGAAAGTTTGATTATATAAATTGATATAAATATGAAAAAAAAATATATAAAATTTGGAATTTTCTTAGGCATAATGTTTTTAATAGTTGTAATATCTATCTATTGTATATCTATAATCATTAGACAAAATATAAGTAGTGATGGTATAAGTGAAGATGTGATTGTAAAAAATGAGAATATGTCAGAAAAATTTTTTTGGAGTGGTAATAAAATAGATGAGCCACTCAAAATACTTTCTTTGGATAATTTAGCAAAAAAAACGGTTTTTAATAATGAATCTCTCTATGCTTTAAATGCAGAGCAGCCTATAAGAACTAATCAATGGTTCAGCTCTTTATACTTTACACCAACATCAAATACATTGTTCTCATATCCGCTTGCAGTACGTTTTCATGAAGAAGGTATGAGTATTTCGTATCCTCAAGTAAATATTACCGAAAACGTTGTTTTTGGAAGTTTTACTGAAGATTTGAAATTAAATTTTCAGGAAAAAGTTAATGCAATAGTCAATGATGCTGATGACTTTTCTATTAGTGTCGCATTTGAATCGGTTGCAACTGGAGAAAATATTGGATTTGTAAGAATTACAAGAGGATCTCCATATATTTTTATAGAAATCAATAAATATATATCTTTTGAAATAAATACTGCTGATAGTGATATTAATAAGTTAGATACATATTGGCAGGTAACTAAGAATGAAAATATACAATACGGCATATTTGGTTTTAATGGTATTGTTTTTGATAAGAGGGATAATGCATTACAGGTTCAGGCTGAGAAAAATTCTTTACTTACAATAGGGCTACGTGCTAAAGGTCTACCTTGGGAGACATTGAGTAAATATGCAAATAATAACATTATAGAAACAAATATTTCTTTTGCTAAGGTAGGAGATGAATATTTGAATAGTTTTGAAATAAAAACGGTAAATGAGGATAGAACTTTGTGGGGAATGTTACCTCATCACACTAATGAGTCACATATGGAAAATAAATGTATGGATAATGAAGTTTTTTTTGAAACCATAAGAGGTAATCAAATTTTATGTGAAGGACATACATTTTTTACAACTAATGAGCGACAAGAGCCTATTGGGGAGTTACATGTAAATCAATTGAGTTATAAAGAACAAAAAAAACTTGAAATAATTGTAAAGAATGATATTGAAAAATTTACAAATTTTTCAGCTGTAGACACTTACTTTTTAGGAAAAGAATTATTACGAGCGGCTTACTTATATGATTTTGCAATGCAATTAAACCTAGAAGAGGAGAGTGTTAAGCTGAAAAAGCACATACAAGACGAAATTGAAGTATGGGTAAAAAATACACAAGATACAAATTCACTAAAAAATGAAAAATATTTTGTGTATGATGATAAAATTCATGGAATTGTGGGATATAAATCAAGTTTTGGTTCTGAAAAATTTAATGATCATCATTTTCATTATGGATACTTTGTACATGCTGCAGCAATTCTTGGAAAATATGATAAAGAATTTATTTCAAGAAATAAGAAGTTTATAAATACTCTTGTTAAAGAATATGTGAACATAGATCGCAATGATAAAAGATTTGCATTCATAAGGTCATTTGATTTTTATGAGGGACATAGCTGGGCATCAGGTGGCGCATTGTTTGACGATGGCAATAACCAAGAATCATCATCTGAGGCGATTCATTCATATTATGCGACGTTTCTTTGGGCGTCTTTATTGGAAAAGAAAGCATTGAAAGAAATAAGTTTATGGCTATATAATCAAGAAATAAATTCTACTAATTTTTACTGGATGTTAAGTAAAGAAACGTCTCCAAACTTTAATAAGTATAGACACAGCATAATGTCAATGGTATGGGGGGGGAAGGCGGAATGGTCTACTTGGTTCAGTGCTGAACCTGAGGCAAAGCTAGCTATTCAGCTAATTCCATTTACATCAGGAAGTGAATACCTCAAATATTCTTCCGAACAAATAGAAAAACATTTATCAGAAACATCGTTTCCTGATAAAAAATTATTTTTTGATCAATTGCTTATGTATAAAGCGCTATCAGATAAAGAAAAAGCTCTTGAAATATTTGAAGAGTTGGAAGATAAAGACATTGACGGAGGAAATTCAAGGAGCTTCCTGTATGCATGGATTGTTACACATTAAATTTAGAGAAGTATGTTTTTAAAATTAAAAGAGGTGAATTTTTTAACTGTCGTTATTGACTTAATTCTAGTGAGTTTGATAATAGGTACTGGTTGGCTTTTAGTAGGATTTTATCTGGAAGGAGAATTTTTATTTACAGGTTATCAAGATTGGATTTATCATGCTTGGAGAGCTCAAACTATTGATAGATATGGAGGTATCCCATCTTGGGATCATATTTGGAGTAATGGTATAAATCACTGGAGAGCATATCAATACATTCAACACTTCTTAATATTTGGAGTGGTTAAGGTTTTTCATGTGTCCTTTACAAAGGCTATGTTGATTTCAATAGTGTTTGTTTTTATAGGGGTACGAGTTTCTATATATTGGATTTTAAGAAAGCTTGGTATTCGTTCAATTTTTGCTTTTTTAGCTACAATGATTTCTTTTGTGTTTGCGCAACAATGGGTAGCAATAAGTGACTATTCAATTTTCATCTCTTTAGTTGTTGTACCAATTTATATATATCTATGGATAAATGTGTTTGACAAATATAGCTTAGAAAAATCCAAAAAATTAAACATAAAAGCTCGCACTATCGCAGAAGGAGCTCTAGCATTGATATCAGGTGCATTATGGATAGTTCATCCTGTCTTAGCAAATGTCATGGGAGGATTATTTTTCTTTAGTATTGGACTTAGAGCGATGAAAATTAGTTGGTCATATTTTTTAAAAATTTTATTTTTATACGGATTAGGTATGCTTTCTTTTGTGCTTCCATATCTAGCTACTGACTATCGATTTTCAAATCCAATGTTTGTAACTTCTGATTTCATGAGAGATACAATTGCAGGCAATTTTTTTGGATTAAGTATGTTTTTTATGATATTTATTGGTGTAGTATGGATTATACTAATTATTAGTGCAAAAAAAATTCCATCTTGGGCAAAAGTGGTGTTAGTATACACTACTTTATATTTTTTGTTGATTTTTTTGGGACAAAATGGATTCATTCCTTTAATTTTGATGAAATTACAAATTTCTAGAGCTGTTCCTTTTCTGGCTTTACTTTTAGTATTTGTTTTTGGTATAGTATTTAATAATATTATTGATAAAAACAATGTTGTCTCTAGAAGTGTGGTTATATTTATACTTTTGATTAGTGTTGTGGCTATTTCTGAATCTATTAGTATTTCAACCATATTCACAAGACAACCAATATATACATGGGATGATCCGGTTTCTTTATATTTTAAAGATAAAGAAATTCCTAAGGGTAGTATATATGTAAAAAATGTAACAGCTGCTAGTTATTTTTCCAAAGAGGGATTGCGTTTTGTAACGTCACTGAATGAGCATCTTTTGCCACATCCACTATCTATTAGGTTTTCCTATTTTATGCGCTCAGAAATAGCTTATACAGGAATTTCAGAAACACAAACACAATTAATAAATGATTATGTCACAGTATTAGGTATCGAATATTTAATACTTCCAAAAAATTCGCCTCTTGTTAAAAATTTGACACAAACAAATAAAAATAATGAAAAAAGTCAATTTGAACTTGTTGATATTATATTTGCTAAAGATGGTGCTTTTGCCATTTTGCATAACAATCAAGAAATTAATAATGCATTTTTATTGGAGGCAGACTCAGAAGAATTACAGTGGGATAAATCCATTGAAGAACCTACGTTACAAGTTAGCTCATATTCACAATGGGATAATGTTGTTAGTATGACTGCTAATAAAATAAGAAATAAAGAGATAATTCCATTGCAACTTGATTTTATAGATACAAATAAATTGAAAGTTATAATACCAAATAATATTAAGACTAAAGGAAAGAAAATTTTAATAACTCAAAGTTATGATAATAACTGGAAAGTAGGAGGAGTTACTGATAGTATTTCGCCTTCTAAGATACGATTCATTACAATAGACATGAAACATCTTAGTAATTATGATGACACTATTCTCTTAGAAAATAAGTGGCCAATGTGGCACTGGCCTTTACAAATACTCGGTTTGATGGAATTAGTATTACTTGTGCTTATAGTTTTAATTCGTCCAAAAATATTTTTTGGAAAAAAAATAAATAAAAGAAATACATAACAATATGAAAACATTTAATAATTCAAATGATGTTTTTGCAACTAGAATTCCAATGGTAACATTCATTTTTTTAGGTTTGGCACCACTGGCTATTGTGTGGTATGGAGCATTTATATTTAATTTTAATAACGCAGATAATTTATTTCTGTATATTATTCAAATTGGTGCAGATAGTATAGCTATGATGGTATTATTAGGACTTTGGATAACAATTTTGATAGATGTTATCGTTGAGAATCATCATAGAGCACATAAAAATCAAGATGTCTCATTTTTAAAAAACGAACATCCGACAATTGATATTTTTATTACAGTATATGGTGAACCAATTGAAATTATTCAGGAGACAGTGCGAGCGGCGGCCAGTATGGAATATATTAATAAAAAAGTGA
Organism: Candidatus Moraniibacteriota bacterium; assembly: GCA_947311515.1. Taxonomy (GTDB): domain Bacteria; phylum Patescibacteriota; class Minisyncoccia; order Moranbacterales; genus JALWEZ01. Next base: position 15,994 of record CAMZLB010000015.1, read on the forward strand.
TTATTTTAGATGATGGTAAGTCAGATGAAGTAAGGTATTTAGCTAAAAAGTTACATGTTTATTATTATAGACGTCGTAATAATAGCCATGCAAAGGCTGGAAATGTTAACAATGCACTAAACTTTTCAAAGTCAGATTTTTTCGCAATTCTTGATGCAGATCATATTCCAAAAAAGAAATTTATAACAACACTCTTACCATTTATGGCAGATAAAGAAATTGCAATGGTACAGTCACCACAACATTTCAGTAATATGCATGATTTCATAGCTTCTGGAACAGCTCAGGCTCAAGAGGTCTTTTATAAATATGTGTGTCCAGCAAAAAATATTTCTAATTCAGCATTTTCAGTGGGAACTAACGTTATTTTTCGTCGCAGTGCCATAGACGAAATAGGTGGAATAGTTCTTAATAATTCTGAGGATATATGGACGACTTTTTTATTACATAAAAATAAATGGAAAACTATTTTTGTGAACAAAGTACTTGCTGTAGGCATCGCTCCAACTACAATAATTTCATTTTTTAAGCAACAGCGTCGTTGGGCTGTAGGAGGTTTGGATATATTAATTAATGAGAATCCTTTGCATACAAAAGAATTGGATATTGATCAACGCATACAGTATTTTATTTCAAGTACATTTTTTCTTGTTGGTATACCTATTATTGTATATATAGTTATGCCGCTAATTTATTTACTTACTGGACAAAAACCACTTGTAATTGAGGATGGTGTTTTATGGCTTATACACTACTTGCCATATTTTATCTTATATTTTACATTAACGTGGTTATTATTGGGGCAAAAAATGTTGATATCAACAATGTCTACTGCTTTAGCAAGTTTTTATCCATATCTTATGGCATTATTTGCAGTATTTTTTAGTACAGAACAAGAATGGGTAGCAACTACATCAAGTAAAAGTAATGTTGATCCTATTATGAAATGGATTTGGCCACATGTATTTTTGTTGATATTATCAATTTTAAGTTTAATTGTGGGTTGGTATAATCCGATTGAATTTTGGGCTACATTTTTCAATTCTTTATGGGTATCTCTAAATATTTTCTTATTGATAATGTTTTTGAGTAAGTCGCAAATGAAATAGATAGTAACTAATTAAATAAATGAGCTATATGAAAAAAGAAATGAAATTTAAAGAAATCCTAATTAATACAATATATTTTACTGCAGTATTTGTTTTTGCTACATTGATTGCAACTCAATCACTGGCTCGTAAGGTGAATACATTTCAAACTATTAACAGTCCCGTATTTTTTTATGTAAATAAAGAGAAGGTAGTGGTGCCTACAGTTGTTGCAGGAACAGTGAAAGAAATAATGGTTACACCAGGACAACATGTCAGTGAGGGAGACTTAGTCGTACGTATTGATAATAAAATGTTTGAGCGTAAAATAATTTTATTAGAACAAAATGCTCAAAACAATTTATCAGCTAAAACAGAGCTTGATATATTAAGAGAGAGACGTGATTCATATAATATATATGCTCCAAAGGATGGTGTCGTATATCAAATGCATACTTCAGAAGGTTCATATTTACAATCAGGAGAGGGTGCATTCACACTTTTTGCTGATGATAATGCTCATTTGATTAGTTATGTAACGCCTGTACAGTATGGTGAAATACAGAAAAATGGGGAGGTGAGTATTTACAGTAAGAGATTGCAGCAAGCATTTAAAGTTAGATTAAATGGAATTGGACGAGTAACAAAAGATCCTATTGCAATGCAGTCAAATGTTAACAATGCAGCACAAGCACGTAAATATGAGTTAATATTTCATTTTGAGAATTCAGAAGATGGTGCTGTATTCATAGAGCAAGAATCATTGCAATTAATGAATGCTATTGAAAATGAAGCTATAAAGCGACCAATGGAAAAAGTAGCTGATTTGTGGAATGCATTAATTATAGGAGGTAAATTAAATTAATATAAAGACTAATTAAAATTTGATTAATTTTAATATCTATAGTATAGTATAGATTATATAAATTATGTGAAGTAAGATGAATTTTGAATGATAGGGTTTTTATTAAATTAAAATAGGAAATATATTACTTTTCCTTAATTTTTATCATCTCTATCAAGAAATCTAAAAATTTAGCAAGAAAATGAGATTTTAGATAGAATCTAAGAGTTATTTTTGGCTTTTTTTTTACATGTTTTAATCGATTTTAAAATAATAAGTTTTGTAAAAAAAACAATGAAAAGTATTGTGTTGTTATTATGCCTAGGAGATATTGGGTTGATATTTTATATATTTTATTAAAATAATTGACATTTGTTGGTAGGCACGCAACACTGCAAAGTTGTGGTGTAATGATATTTTTCGAATTATCTTGTAAGATTTTAAAAGATTGAGATTTTGTATCTTGATTAGTAAATTATTAATTTTTTTTGAATATGATAAATAGAGTTAGATTTTTTTTTAGTAAGTGTAGTTTTTTGAAAAAAAATGAAAAAATAATTTTATATTTTATCTTTGGAAGTCTTGCTGCACTAGTTGACCTTGTAACTTTCTTCGTGCTATTTAATTTTTTTGAAGTTTCATCAGTATTTTCAACTGTGATATCGATATCCTGCGCCACAATTGTTGGTTTTGCACTTAATGCTATCATTAATTTTCAAATTAGAGATAGATTTATTATTAGATTCTTTTTGTACTCATTAGTTAGTGGTGTGGGAGTTATTGTTAGTTCCTCAATGCTTTACTTTTTTTATGAAATTAAGGATTTTGATGGAAATATTATTAAAATAATTTCATTACCTATTATATTTATGGTTCAATATTTACTTAATAGTAGAATCTCTTTTCGAAAGATAATAAAGAATAACTTTTAATTTAACTACTTATGTCAGAAGAAAAAAAAATTGCTATAATTGGTGGAGGATATACTGGACTTACAATTGCTTATAGATTAAGCAAAAAGGGATATGCTGTAACAATATATGAAAAAGAAAAAAGTGTTGGCGGATTGGCTGTTGATTTTGAATTAGATAGTTTACAATTGGAAAAAATTTGGCATTTTCTTTATATGACGGATAGTGATGCACTCAGTTTATCGGAAGAATTAGGTATAAGGGATAAGCTTGTATTTCATGATAGTTCAGTATCGACTTATTATGGTGGAAAACTGTATTCCTTCATGTCGCCCCTTGATTTGTTGCGTTTTTCACCGCTTTCAATTATAGACAGAATACGAACAGGATTTGTAGGATTGTATTTACAACATATAAAAAATTGGAAGCCTCTTACTGAAATTACTGCATATGAATGGATGCAAAAATATGCAGGAGAAAAAGCAACTAAAATTATATGGGAGCCACTACTCAAAGGTAAATTTGGTAAGTATTACGATAAAGTTATAATGTCTTGGTTGTGGGGGCGTATAAAAGTTAGAGTAGATTCAAAGGAAAAAGCAGGTGAAAGACTTGGTTATTTTAATGGTGGTTTTGGCGTGTTAACAGATAGGCTTATTGATGAAATTAAAAAAAATGGTGGTAAAATAATTACGAATATTTCAGTAGATAAAATAATTGAAAATGAGGATAGCAGCTCTTCGGTAAAATTGGAGGACGGCTCTTATGTGAAATTTGATAGAATCGTTGCTACTGTTCCAACTCATGTTTTTGCTAAGCTTATAGAAGGTAATACAAAAGTAACAAGCAAAGAAATACAAGTATTAAATAGTATTAATTATGTAGGAGCATTAGTTATGGTATTTACGTCAGAACAAAAAATATCACGATATTATTGGCATAATGTGAATGATCCAGACATTCCTTTTTTAGTGCTGCTTTCTAATACGGTTTTAGCTGGAGAAGAAACATATGGTGGAAAAAATGTCTATTATATAGGGTATTATGCTGAGCATGATCATCACTATTTTTCTGATGATGATAATAAGATAATGAATGAATGGGAAGATGGTTTGAAAGTAATGTTTCCAGACTTTGATAAAAATAAGATTAGAGAGAAGAAATTATTTAAATTTAAAAATGCACAACATATTGTAGATATAGGCTTTGAAGAAAAAATTCCATCTTATAAGAGTTCATTGAATAATGTGTATTTAGCAAATTTTTCACAGATTTATCCTGATGATAGGGGACTTAATTATGCTATTCAGGAAGGAGATAAAATAGCAAAGATGATAGGAGATAGTTTTGATAATAAGAAAAAATAATATGCAAAAAAAAATACTGACAATTATTTTACCAACATTTAATGAATCAAATAATGTTATGCCAATACTTGAGGCAATAGATAGTGCACTTAAGGATTTTATCTATGATTATGAGATTCTTTTTGTGGATGATAGTAATGATGATACTCTTAAGGTTATTAAAGATGCTATAAAAATTTATCATAGAGTGCGATTTTTACACAGAGAAAAGAAAGATAGAACTGGTCTGGCTACCGCATTTGTTGCAGGCTTTAAAAAGGCTAGAGGTGAATATATTTTATGCATGGATTCAGATTTACAACATCCTCCAGAGGAAATTATAAATATATTACAAAAAGCAATTGATAATTTCAGCGATATAGTGGTTGCATCTAGATATATAGAAGGAGGTAGTGCAGAGGGACTTGGTAGTAAGTATCGTATCCTGGTGTCACGTATTATAACCAGGTGGTCAGCATGGATACTTCTTCCATCTACGACTAAGTCAACAGACCCAGGGGCAGGTATGTTTATTGTTCGAAAAGATCTTGTAGATACTTTATCTTTTGATAAAGTATATGGTTTTAAAATACTTATTGATATTTTGACTAGGGCACCACAAGCCAAAGTTAGTGAGTATCCGATTATTTTTACTAAGAGAGAGAATGATCAAAGTAAGGCAACAATGAGACAAGGGTTGAAATTTTATAAACATATTATGAATCTTTTTGTGGAGTATAGGTTATTACCAATGATTAAGGAGAAACTGCAAAGCTAATTTATTAGCAAGAATTAAGAAAATAGAGTTAGAATATATTTTTCAAAAGTCTTTATTGTTTATAGGGTTTTTAAAAAGTAATTTTTAGAGTCTTGTCGACTTTCCTCAAGGACTTTTAAAGTATCTAAAATAAATCATCAAGTCTAAATTAACTTAGTTGGAGTTTATTTTTTGAAATATTTCAAAAAAACTACTACCATTTATCACTTTTTCACCATGCATAAAATAGCTCTATAAATTGGATTGATTATCATTTTGTTACATATTTTGTAAATATTATGGAATATACATAATGTAAACTATTAAGTTTTGTTTTTAAGAGTATCCTGAAGATAATATGATTGTAATTACATTTACTAGTAATCAGTATTGTATCAAATAAAAAACAGTTTTTAAAGAGCTAAGTTATGTTTTTGTGTTCTATTATTTTTTGTAATTACTCTTACTAGCTAATTAAGGCATTTATAATTTTACTATAGGAAATTTAAAATTATAACAAGAAAGCAAAATATTAATAGGTTTTGAGGTGGTTTTTGGTTTAATATGTTATAATTATAAATATAGAATCTGTATTGAAAATTTTTTATGAATAGGGATGATTTAGATTCTATATGTAATTAATATTAGTTAGTTATAATGAAATATAGAATTTTAATTGTATTATTACTGTTAATTGTGCCAATATACACTAATGCAAAGGATATTAGTGTATCCTCTAATACGGAAAAATTTTCAAATTTTAATTTTCATCTAAAAGTAGGTAAAAAAATCCAAGGAAGTATCATTGTGAGAAATGATGGAGAAAAAGATTTAAATGTTGAAATGTTTTTTGAACAGAAAAATATTTCGAAAAATTCTTTTTCTGATATGATATTTATAGTCGGTGAAATTCCAAAGAAATATAAAAATGAATTAGAAAAAAAAGAAAATAATATTATTGAGTTATGTGAGTCTTATGATTCAGATAAAGATTTAGCAGATTGGTGTAATGGTACTAAACGTCCAAAAATTAAAGTAGAATCTAAAAAAGAAAAAAAAATTGAATATCTTTTAAGTTTTTCTGATGATATAAAAGAAAAAACAGAAAATATTTTACAAGTTTATTCTAAAAATATAAAATATAACAAAGAAGGAGTTGAAGAAGTTAGTGAGGAGGATTATGTTGAGAAATCTTCTGTTAAAATGGTTTTTGATCCTATAATTGATAGAAATGTGAATTTAAAAATAGAAACTCTTTCTTTAGTGAGAAGCCTAGATACATTTGACTTCATAGGTTGGGCAAAAAATGGATTTAAAGAAACTTATGATGCAAAAATTACTATTGTGAATAATAGTAAAAATCAAAAAGAATTAGAAATTCCATTTGTAGTTGACTTGGTAAGTGAACCACTTAAATTTACAGATAAATCTGTAATTTCTAAAAATGGGAATATTAAAGCAGATGTTTCAATAGAAAAAGATTTTGAAAAAATAAAAGTTCCAAGATTTGGGGTTGTTCTTATAGGAGTTGATATAAAATATAGAAATAATGGAGAGGATAAAATTTTTAGCACGGAGCAAGTGAGAATATTTATATTTCCTTTAAAGGAGTTGATAAGTGTTTTTAGTATCATTACCTTAATCTGGTTTTTGAGAATATTTTGGAGAAAGGGAAAAAAATTTATAAGAAATGGGAAAAAAAAGCATGTAAAGATAGATGAAGTTAGAAGTCTCGATGAGAGCTTACTTGAAAATCATGAGAAAAATAAAATAAATGATAATTTGAGTGATGATATTAAAAATTCTAATTTTTTAAAAACATTTTCAACTACATTATCTTCTGATAATATAGATATTGAATGGATGAAGAAAGAAGATGGTTATGATGAGTCATTAAAAAAACAAGAAAAGAAACTGAACCGTAGCATCATATTAATTGCATTTGTCCTAATAGTAATTATAGTAATTTTTGCATTTATAAGTCTTAGAGGTGAATCAAAAAAAATAAATTTAGAGAGTCATGAAGATGTTTCCATAGAAGATTTGATAACAAAAGATGTTGAAGTTAAAAAGGAGACTTTCCAAGAATTAATCGATAATGAGATGGAGGAAGGTGTGAATATAAATAAAAAAGAAGAAATTAAGGAAGATAATATTATAAAAAAAATCGATAATGGTGATATTCGGGTACAAGTCTTAAATGGAGGTTCTCCGGCTGGAACTGCTGGTAAAACAGTTGATTATTTGGATGAAAAAGGTTATAAAGTAAATAGAGCAGATAATGCAGAAAATAATGCATTAGGTATAACAGTACATTTTTCAGGAAATAATAAGAGTCGTGCAGAACAGGTTTTGGAGTCTGTTATGAAATTTAGACAGGGATATAAAGGAAAAATTAAGTCTTCAAAGAATTTAATTGAGAAATATAATGTTGATGTAGTTGTAGTACTTGGATCATTAAATGATAAGGTATTGAATAAAGTAGAAGTAAATTCTTCAAAGAAAGAGGGTAGAAGAATTGAAATTTTGGATGGTGGAAATGCCTCTGAAAATATAGATAAAATTTCCAATATTTTAAAAAATGAATCATATGAAATAAATTCTCAAAAAAAATCAAATAATAACTATAAAGTAACGACTATATATTTTAAATCTGGTGATGAAAAAAATGCAAATAAAATACATAAGCTAATAGAAAAGTCAGTGGACAGGATTATAAAGGAGGAGTTTGATGAGCTAGTTGATGAATATAATTCAGATATTGTAATAGTTGTAAGTAAATAATTAACATATAAATGTCAAGTAAAAAAATAATAAAACAATCGTATCACGCTTTGTCTGTGAATGAAACTTTTTTCAATGTTAAATCAGTTAAAAATGGTTTGAATGATTCTGATGCACAAAACAGAGTACAAGAATTGGGATTTAATGAATTACCAGAAGAAGACGGTTTTTCTTGGTTGTCGCTACTAGTGAGACAGATTGCCAATTCTTTAGTTATTATAATTTTAGTTGCTGGAGTAATATCTTTTTTTATAGGTCATCATGTTGATGCAATTTTTATATTAATAGTAGTCGTTATTAACACAGTATTAGGATTTATGCAGGAATATAAGGCTGAAACGGCGCTAAAGTCTCTAAAAAAAACCATAAAGCCTTCAGCAACAGTTTTGAGAAATGGAGTTAAAAAAGTTATTAAGGCAAAAAATATTGCTGTAGGAGATGTGGTAGTTATTAGTTCTGGAGACAGCATACCAGCAGACGGGAGATTGTTTGAGGTTGATGAATTGTTTGTGAATGAAGCAGTGCTCACAGGTGAGGTGGAAGATGTGAAGAAAAAAACTGATAATTGTGAAGAGAATGCTAGTATAGGTGATAGGAAAAGTATGGTATTTTCAGGGTCTTATGTGACAAACGGTGAGGCAAAATTCGTAGTTACAGATACTGGAAAGACGAGTGAGATAGGTAAAATTGCACAATTAGTTAAAGATGAAGATACCACAGAAGAGCCACTAAAAAAGAAATTTACAGCATTTTCTAGAAAAATAGGTATTGTAGTAGTATTTTTAATTATGGTATTTGCTATATTTGGTATGATAAGAGGACAGAGTTTTGAGGATGTCTTTATTATCTCTACCGCTCTTGTTGTTAGCGCTATACCAGAAGGACTTCTTCCTGCTGTGACTATTGTCATGATTTTTGGCGTTAGGAGATTAGTTAAGAAAAAAGCATTGGTTCGAAGATTGGGTGCTACTGAGACGATTGGTGCAATAACTGTCATTTGTACTGATAAAACAGGAACTTTGACAAAAGGAGAGATGAATGTTTCTTATGTCTTAACAGGTTCTCAAGATTTATTTGAATATGACAGAGAAGAAATTGCATTTAAAGGAAATATTTCTCCAGAACATTTGAAGGTACTTGAAATAGGAGGAATGGTTAATAATGCTTTTATAGAAAATGAAGGTGATAAACTAGAGCAATGGGTAGTGCAGGGTAGACCAACTGATAAAGCTTTACTTTTAGCTGCAATTAAATCAGGTATAAATGTACCACAGATTTTAAAAGAAAAAGAGCGAATTTCTCATATTCCTTTCTCCTCAGCTAGAAAATTTGCTGCTAATATTTATGCTAATGAAGAAAAGGAATCAGCATTCCTTATTTCAGTAGGTGCTCCAGAGGTTATTTTGGATCTTTGTAATAGAGTGAACATAGGGAATGAAGCAAATATAAATTTATCAAATACTGCCAAAGAAGAATTATTGATAAAAGTAGAGTCATTTGCGAATAAAGGTTTACGTGTAATTGCTTGTGCTGAAAGAAATATTAATACTAGAAATATAAAAGACTCAGGTATAAATCTAGTAAAAAGTATGACTTTCGTAGGATTTATAGTTATAAAAGATTCTATTAGAAAAGATGCAAAATATGCAATAAACAGAGCAGAACGTGCTGGAATCAGAACTATAATAATAACGGGTGATCATCCTAAAACAACGAAAGCTATCGTGTCTGATTTGGGGTGGTATGTATCAGACAGAAATATTACAACAGGTCTAGAAATAGAAGAAATGTCAGATAAGGAATTGCAAAGCAAAGTAGGAAGAATATCAATATTTGCAAGAGTTGCTCCGAAGCATAAAATAAGAATAGTTCATGCACTTCAAAAAAACAATGAAATAGTAGCAATGGTTGGTGATGGTGTAAATGATGCTCCTGCATTAAAGGCAGCTCATGTAGGTATAAGTATGGGAAATGGAACAGATATTACAAAGGGAGTTGCTGATATTGTGTTACTTGATAGTAGCTTTAGTACAATAATTAGTGCTATAGAGCAGGGTAGAGTAATTTTTGATAATATTAGGCGAATAATTACATATTTATTGGCAGATGATTTTTCTGAACTACTTTTATTTTTTATAGCTATTGTATTCGGACTTCCATTACCGCTTGTAGCTGTTCAAATACTCTGGATAAACCTCATAGAAGACTCACTTCCAAATATAGCACTTACGACTGAGAGAGATACTAAAGGAATAATGGATATACCACCTAGAAAGCCAGATGAACCTATAATCGCAGAGACTTATAAGAAGTTTATGTATGTAATATTTGCAGTTTCAGGAGTGTCAGCTGTAATTTTGTTTGTATCAATGCTTAAATTAAATAAAAATATTGAATTAACACAAACAATGGTATTTGTACTTATTGCTTTTGATTCTCTTGCTATGGTTTATGTCCTTAGGAGTTTTAGGCGTGGCATATTTAGAAAAGATATTTTTGATAATAAACTATTGAATTTATCAGTACTTGTTTCACTTTTACTCTTACTTTTTGCTGTGTATTTTGAGCCTCTTATGAAAATCCTTCATACAGTATCTTTAAATGTTTCTCAGTGGTGTGTTATTATAGTAATAACTGCGATTGAAGTTATTATTTTGGAGATTGCAAAAAATAAAATATTTGCTGTTCGTAGAAAAATCTAATTAAAATTAAATTCTTATATATGATGTTTAAAAATCTTAATTTATACTTCTTTTTTATAGTATTAATAGTAGTATCTGTTGGAGCTTTTATGCTTTTTATTCCTTATCTGTCTGCGATATTTGTTGCTGCGTTATTTAGTGTTATGTTTTATGGAGTTTATACTTTCTTTGAAAAAATACTAGTTAACAGAAAAATGATTGCTTCAACTATTACGTGTATTTTGATAGCATTTATCATTGTGCTTCCTCTTGCTGGAGTTGGTAAAATGGTAGCTAATGAAGTTTCTGGAGTTGTGAAATATTTTGCAACGGAGGATGTTAATAATCAGCAAGCTATAGTAACATTTGCTGAAAAATTTAAACAGTCAACTACGGGACAAACTGTATTTGCTCATGTGGAGGTGACTGATGTGAGAGAGTCAATTATCCAGTTAATAAAAAAGGTTGGTGGTGCTATAGGTCCTATAGTGAAGAAAACATATGATAGTATAGTGAATGGAGCGATTTGGATTTTTGTTATGTTTTTTTCATTATTTTATTTTTTTATAGATGGACGTAGATTTGTAGATAAAATTAAATATCTAAGTCCGCTGAGGGATAAGCATGAGGACATGCTAATAGACAAATTTGTTTCGATGGCAAGAGCTACACTAAAAGGAACTTTTATAATTGGAGGCATTCAGGGAATACTTGGTGGAATTGCTTTTTTGATTGCTGGGGTGGCTTCTCCGATTATTTGGACTGTTATTATGATATTTTTATCTATAATACCAGCACTTGGTGCTAGTCTTATCATTATACCTGGTGGAATAGTGATGATTACACTTGGATATGTGTGGCAAGGAATTTTCTTAATAGTTGTTGGGTTTGCTGTTTCGACTGTAGATAATTTTTTACGTCCGAAATTTATTGGAGGAGATACAAAAATGCATAGTTTATTGGTATTTTTCTCAACTATCGGAGGTATGAGTGTTTACGGCATAATAGGATTTGTCATAGGTCCTATCGTTATGGCACTTGCTGTTGCTATGTGGGAAATATTTGCCACAGAATTTAAAGATGACATAGAAAGATTTAATGCTTAAATAATATGAAAATGATAGATGCACATGCGCATTTGCATGATAAAAAATATGATAAAGATAGAGATGAGGTTATAGAACGTATCTTTTCAGGAGAAATTGAAAAAGTAATAAATATAGGAACTAGCGTGTGGGAGTCTAGAGATGCAGTTAATCTAGCTAATAAATATGATAATATGTATGCAACAGTCGGGTTGCATCCTAATCTGTTTAAGGCTAGTTCAGAAATAAAAAATGAGTTTGAGATTTATTTAGGATCTGATTTACCAGCCGTTGTAAGAAGAGAAAGAATAGAAGAAGCTATTTATGACTTGAAAGAAATGATTGAAAATAATGTAAAAGTTGTTGCGGTTGGTGAAATTGGATTGGATTATTATTTTAGAGATGATGAGGAGATAAATGAGTTTCAGAGACAGTGGCAAATAGAGGCTTTCCGCTATCAGGTTGCACTGGCTCAGAAGAATGATTTGCCAGTGGTAATTCATGCTAGAGAGGGTGGCGATAAATCTGAATATAGTGCATATAATGACTGTATTGAAGTAGTTAGAGAATTTTCTGATGTAAAATTTTTAATACATTGTTATGGAGGTAATATAAAATATACAAAGCAATTTTTGGAACTAGAAAATGTGATATTTTCGTTTGCTGGAAATGTAACGTACAACATAAAGTTAGATAATGAAATGAATAGAGTTGTAAAAATTATTCCAATTAAAAGAATATTGATAGAGACAGATTCGCCGTATTTAACGCCAAAACCGCATAGAGGCAAGCGAAATGAGCCAATATACGTAGAATATGTTGCGAATCACATAGCTAAAGTAAAAAATATTTCAGTAGAAAAAATAAAAAATGTAACCACAGGTAATACAAGAGCTTTTTTCTCTATCGGAAAGGTATGTGGAACATGCGGTAAAGCTATTTAATTTTTAAATTTAAAATGATATGAATAAATTGGTATTTTTAGACACAGAAACGACAGGAAATGATTTAAAAGAAGATAGACTTTGTCAAATTTGCTATAAATTTGAGGATGAGATTGACAGTAATGGTAAAATTTTCAAAAAAAGTGAAATTGTTACAAGAAATTTTAGACCCATAGTACCTATATCTGTGAAAGCTATGAGCGTTACAAATATTACAAATAAAATGGTAGAAAAAGAAGAATTATTTAATGGAAGTAAGACAGCTATTGAATTACAAGCAATTCTTAACGATAATATACTAGTAGCTCATAATGCAAAATTTGATATAGCTATGCTTGAATCTGATGGTGTTAAAACATTTAAAAATATTTGCACATTAAGGCTCGCTAGATACCTAGATGATAAATGTGAAATTCCAGAATATTCACTACAGTTTTTGAGATATTTCTATGAAATGGAGTTAAATGTAGTTCCTCATAGTGCGGAAGGAGATGTCTTGGTGCTTGAGGCACTTTTTAGTCACTTGTACAAATCAGCAAAAAATAAAGCTGGAGAGTCGGTCTCTAAAGAAATGATTTTAGATAGAATGTTGGATATTTCAGAGAAGCCATCACTTATACGAAAATTTGTCTTTGGAAAGTATAATGGTAAAAAAATAGAAGATGTTGCAAAAATTGACTCTGGGTATTTGGAATGGTTACTTAGTTCAAAAAAGAAGGATGAAGATGAGGATTGGATTTACACACTTGAATATTTTTTGAAAAAATAAATCAAATGTGTAAGAGTCTGTTTCAAATTGCCTATTTCAGCTGATATCTTTAAATTTTTACCATAAAAAATTAAAATTTCATTAAAATATATTGACATTTTTCTTTGATTTTTACTATTTTTAGTAAAAAAATCTAGATATTGGGCAAGTTCCAAGGATATAATATATTTTAAAAAAATGATACAATATTACAGAAAATAAAAATATTTATAGACTTTCATGTCTTATATTGAATTTGGAAATGATTAAATATTTAAATTTATAAATAGACAATATGTTTAAAAATCGTGAATATGAAAGTCTGTGAAGCAGAGTAAGTAAAACAAAAAATCATGATATTATAGAAGAATAGATTGTGAAACTTCTAAAATCAGCTCTAAACCTAAAAGCTAATCTCATAAGAGGTTAGCTGTATTTAATTCATAATATTGTATTATTTTTTACTATTTATCATTTTTTATTCATATACAAATAACCTAGTAAATAGAGTCGATGATAAATTTTTTATGTATTTTATAAATATTGTATAGCACGCACAAAATAGATTGCTGAGTTTTATTTCCTTATTTTTTTACCAATATTTACATTTATTTTTATAGAGTTTTTGAGTGATTTTATAAAAGCTTGCATAAATATGAAATGTAAGCTATAATTAATTAAAAGTTAGTGGTGCATAGATGTGCACTTTTTGTTAGATTTTAAATTTATTATTATGTCTCAGGATAATCTTATTAGGTTAGTATCAAAAGGTGATGAAAATGGTGTAGGTAAAGGGCATGTGATTTGGTCACATAAAAATACGAAAAAACTTCGTAATATAAAAATTGAACTTAATAAATTCAATCCTATTGCAAAAAAGCATACTAAATATGTGGAGAAAAAAAGAAAATAACGATAAATCAGTATAAAAAAAGAATATGTCTAGAATATGTCAAATTACAGGTAAAAAAACTATTTACGGTCACAATGTTTCTAAATCACAAGTGAAAACTAATCGTACTTTTAAGTCAAATTTACATTGGAAAAAATTGCTGAATCCTGCAACACAGCAAAGTATGAGGATTCGTGTGTCAGCTTCTGGTTTCAGGACTTATAAGAAATGGATTTCAGAAGGTAAAATGTTTGATTTGAGAGAGATTATTAAAAAAATTAGTTAATATATAGAATATGAAATTACCACAATTTTCAATAGGGAGTTTCGTACTAGGTCTTGTAATTGCTGTTTCTGCTTATCATGGTTATATTGTATATAAAATGAATTCAATCGTTATAGCAACAGCCAATCAAACTCAGGTAAATAATAATAGAATTGCTCAAATTGAGACTTTTCTAAATGATTCTATAGCAAAACAACAGGAAAGCATCAATGCTAGGAAACAAGTTGAAAATAAAGTTGATAATAAGGAACAGAAATAGATATATTTAAAAAGAAAGCTACAAAGTTCTAAAAATTATTATTTTTATCAACATGTAACTTAAAAAAACCTTACAAATAAAGGTTTTTTTAAGTATGGTTTATTTTTTATTTTGTTAGTAGTGGTGTTCTGCTAGATTTTATTTCTTTAATTATCCAATATTTGTCACTAGTATAATTTAGTATTTAGTTTTAATTTTAAAAAAGATTCTACTTATATAGCAAAATTTACTTTATATCTTTAAAACCGTCTTTGCAAATTTTAGTTGATAGACTAGAATTACCTTTTTTTACAATTTGACCTTTTTTGATAACTATCACTTCATCTGGAGTCAAATATTTTAATATTCTATTATAATGAGTTATTATGATTAGAGTTTTATTTGTATTTTCTATGAATTTTTTCAAAAAATTAGAAATAGTTTTTAGAGCATCAACGTCTACGCCTGTGTCAATCTCATCTAAAAATATGTAGTCTGGATTAAGTAGTGACATCTGTAAAATTTCCATTTTTTTACGTTCTCCTCCAGAAAATCCATCATTCAGAGAACGAGTCAATAGTTCTTTGGGTATATCTAATTCATTTGCCACTTCATCAACTTTCTTTTTTAGGTCTATTATACTAATAGCTTCCTTGTTTAAATCAATTGCTTTTCTAAGTATTTGAAATACGGTAACACCAGGAATTTCTATAGGGGCTTGCATCGATAAGAAAATGCCAAGTTTAGCACGTTTATCAGCAGAAAGCTTCTCAATTGATTTAGCGTCTAATGTTATAGATGATGAATCTGAAATAGAAAATATAGGATCTCCCATAATTACACGTGATAAAGTAGATTTTCCAGATCCATTTGGTCCCATTATCGTATAAATCTTACCTTTTTCGAAGGTTGTTGATATCTTTGTTAAGATATTGATTTTCCTATCTTCAGTATTTACTGATAAATTTTTTATTTCTAGCATATAATATAATCTTTATATGATTAGTATAGCAGTAATTACGTTATAATGCTATACTTTAATGTATAAGAATTCTTAGTATCATGTATCTTACAGAGGTTATTGTAAAATTAAATAATATGGTAATACATAAGGATATGAAACCAACTCCAATGTAAAGAAAAAAACTTTTATAATGACTATTTTACAAAATATATGAGAAAATGTGATTTAATAAAAAAACCACATATCAAGACTTGCAGTTAATAAAATATTACATAGGAGAAAAAAAATATTTTAGTATTAATAGTACAAATGCAATATATTATTGTTTGAAATATGGATTTAGAGAATTGGCTATAATAGAAACTAGGACTTTAGAAAAAATAAAATAAATTCTC
>CAMZLB010000016.1 GCA_947311515.1 Candidatus Moraniibacteriota bacterium
ATTCTAACTCTGATGGAGATTATGAAGTGCAAGTTAAGGTTAGTGATGGTTCTTTATATGATACGCAAAACATAACTGTTACAGTTACTGATGTTAGCGAAAATGGGTATCCTGTTATTTATTCTGACGGAGGAGGAGATACAGCCTTTGTTGTAATTGATGAGAACGAAGTTGTAGTAACTACTGTTTTAGCACTAGATTCAGATATTGATAATGTATTAAAATATTCAATTTCAGGAGGATCGGATAAGGATTTATTCATAATAGATTCTTTGACTGGAGTTTTAAAATTTTATACAGTACCAAACTTTGAAGGGCCGTCAGACTTAGATATGGATAATATGTATGAAGTTGAGATCACTGTAAGTAATGGTAAATTGACAGATGTACAAATTATAAGTGTTCTAGTTAAAGATGTTACTGAAATTGGAGTTACTATTCCCATGTATCGCTTATTTAACACAAGAACTGGAGCTCAACTATACACAAAAGGAGAAAAAGATAGAGATAAAATATTAGTTAAGTGGCCAGAGTTTGAATTTACAGATAATGGACCTGCTTTTTACGCTACCGGTCCAAGTGACATGAATGATTTAGTTCCAATCTATAGGCTTTATAACACTAGAACTGGAGTACATCTTTATACTAGGGGAGCAGAAGATAGAGATAAAATCTTATCCAAATGGTCAGATTTTGAGTTCACAGATGAGGTTCCAGCATTTTATGCAAGCTTAACTAATGATGGCACTACACCAATATTTAGGCTTTATAACACTAGAACTGGAGTACATCTTTATACTAGAGGAGCAGAAGATAGAGATAAAATCCTATCTAAATGGTCAGATTTTGAGTTCACAGATGGGGTTCCAGCATTTTATGCAAACGTGACATCATAAAAATCTAGGTTTTGATTGTAATTAATATATTATTTATATAGATGTATGCAAATAAATATTTTTATGATAGACTATTTATGTAAAAATTTAAAGTTTGTATAGATTTTGAATTTAACTAAAAAGATTTTAAAAATAATTATAACTCATGAAAGCAGTAATACTTGCAGCAGGGCGTGGCACTAGAATGGGAGAACTAACAAAAAATACTCCAAAACCATTACTTAAAATTAATAAAAAACCAAAACTTGCTTATACTGTAGAGCAATTACCGAGTGAAATAACTGAGGTCGTTTTTATCATTGGGTATTTAGGTGAGCAAATAAAAAATTATTTCGGAAATGAATATGCTCATAAAAATATTTACTATATAGAACAAACAAAATTAAATGGTACAGGTGGAGCTGTAATGTTAGCTAAATCTATTATAGGAGATTCAAAATTTTTAGTACTAATGGGAGATGATTTATATTTAAAATCTGATTTAGAAAAAATGCTTAAGTATAATTTTGCTGCACTAGCTTATAAGTCTAAAGATTCCTCAAATTATGCAATATCGAAAACTGATAGTAACGGATTTTTGACTGAAGTAATAGAAGTTCCGCATAATGAGAAAAGTGGATATGCAAATACCGGTGCATATATGCTTTCATCTGAGTTTTTCGATTGGAAATTAATTCCTAAACAAGAAGGTAGCGATGAATATGGACTACCTCAAACATTAGTAAAAAATAAAGGTGATAATAAAATTAAGGTTATCCCTACAGAGAAATGGTTCCCCATAGGAGATCCGCAGGCACTTGAAAAATCACAAAATATAATTCATGAATTCACAGAAACTAATAAGTAAAAAATCTCATGAATAGAAAAAAAATAGTCACTTTAGGAGGTGGAACTGGATCTTATATGCTATTGAACGGATTGAAGGAGTATTCTTACGATTTAACTGCTATAGTTACTATGGCAGATGACGGTGGTTCTACAGGAGTTCTTAGAGATGAGTTAGGTGTGTTACCGCCTGGAGATATTAGGCAGTGCTTAGTAGCCTTATCAGATTCCTCAGTTATTATGCGTGATCTCATGACTTACAGATTTGAAAAAGGTGATTTAAAAGGACATAGTTTTGGAAATTTATTATTAAGCGCACTAGAAAAGATAACTGGAAACTTTTCTACTGGAGTAGAAGAGGCAATAAAAATTTTAAATGTAAAGGGTGATGTGTTGCCCATAAGCGAGGATGATATGCGATTAGAAATTATTCTTCAAGATGGTACTATTTTGAATGGCGAAAAAGAATTAGATGATAATCAAGACATACGTAAAAAATGTATTAAAGATGTTAAATTATCTAAGGAGGTTATAGCTAATAAAAAAGCAATTAAAGCAATATTTGATGCTGATTACATAATAATTGGACCAGGGGATCATTATGGTAGTATTTTACCAAATTTACTTGTTAAACAAATCTCAGAATCTATTAAAAAGTCTGATGCTCTAGTATTTTTTGTGTCACCTCTCACAAATAAAATGGGACACTCAGATGGTTATGATATGCTAGATTATGTAACTAGGATTGAAAAATATATTGGAAAAAATAGAGTGGATAATGTATTTTATAACTCAAAAATCCCAAACAAAAAAGTACTTATTCAATATGAAGAAAAAGAAGGACCTAATTCTTTTGTACTTTGTGATGAGAAAAGCACTGAATTTAAAAAAAGAAAATTTAAAGTTGTAAAAGGGGATTATCTACAAAATAAATCTATAGATAAGAAATTTAGTGATTCCATCGCACATACACGTTCCTTTATACGACATGATAGCCACAAGATTGCTCATGCAATTTCATTTACTATTAATAATGATGACAATAAGTTGAATTCTATTGAAATTATTTAAACAAATATTATGAATATATTTTTTGACTTTGATGATGTATTATTTGATACGCGTGCATTTAAAAAAGGATTTTTAGATTTATTTATAGGTAAATTTAACTTAACAGTAGAAAATTTTGAAACATCCTATAAAAAAGCTAGAGAAAGGGATGGAATTTCTAATTACATATTTGAAAATCATTTAAAAATTCTAAATTTAGAATTTGGATTAAGTAAAGATCTTGTTGAGCAAGAAGTTAAATATTTTGCAAAAGATTTAAGCAAATATGTAATAGAAGATGTTAAAAAATCTCTTGAAACCTTGAATGATATGGGTCATACACTATATATAGTTACATTTGGATCAAAATTCATACAAGATATCAAAATTTCTGGTAGTGGACTAGCTCATCTATTTAAGGATATAATAGTAACAGAAGGTGATAAGGGTGAAGCTGTTAGTAGGCTATTTAAAAAAAATGGATATAATAAAAAAAAATCAATATTTGTAGATGATAGAATTAATCATTTGCAAAAGATAACTACATTACATCCGAATATGAATTGCGTTGTGATGATACGACCGGAAGGACGATACACAAAAAAAATGATAAAAGATAAAAATTTCAGTAATTATTTGAGCGTAGAAAATATGAATGATTTAGTTGAGTTTATAGCTACTGATATATATTAAATATAATAGTAGTACTATCTCGAAATAATTTCATTTTTTTATTTTTAGTAACATTGTTTTAGCTGTGAAATAGTTTTTATAAAGAATTATATAATTTGTTAATATTAATTATATGTGTGGAATTGTAGGATATATTGGAAAAAAAGATGCATGTGAGATTTTAATTAAAGGTTTACGAAGATTGGAGTATAGAGGATATGATAGTTCAGGAATTGCATTACATAATGGAAGGAAAATAAATAGCACTAAATCAACTGGAAAAATAGTAAATTTAGAGGAAAAACTTACTGAAAAGAATTCTGTTGGTACTCTAGGTATAGCTCATACAAGATGGGCAACACATGGTAAGCCAACAGAGGTAAATTCTCATCCTCACTCAGCTGGAGACATAACACTTGTACATAATGGAATAATAGAAAATTATCAAAAGTTGAAGGAGGATTTGATAAAAAAAGGACATAGCTTTCTTTCAGATACTGATTCTGAGGTAATTGCTCATTTGATACAAGAGGAGAATATTAAATTTGATTTTGAAAGATCTGTACAAAGTGCAATTAAGAAAGTAAAAGGAGCTTATGCATTAGCTATAATACACAAAGAGCATCCTGATAAGCTTATAGTTGTTAGAAACTCTTCTCCATTAGTTATTGGAGTGGGAAATAATGAATTTGTAATAGCCTCGGACGCAAGTGCTATAATAGCTTATACAAATAAAGTTGTGTATTTAGATGATGGAGAATTAGCAATTATTACACCTACTGATTATGTAGTTAAAACTATTTCAAATAAATTACAAAAAAAACAAGAACAACAACTTGAATGGAATGATGAACAAGCAAAAAAAGAAGGTTATGAACATTTTATGCTTAAAGAAATTCACGACCAGCCACATGCAATACAGGATGCTATACGTGGACGAATAGATATGGAGAATGGTATGGCTATACTAGGAGGTTTGACCTCTGTAGATAAGCGTTTACGTTCAATTAATCGTGTTATCATCATCTCTTGTGGAACATCATATTTTTCTGGGCTTGTTGGAGAATATATGATTGAGGAATACGCTGGGATACCTACAGAAGTTGAATATGCTAGTGAATTTAGATACAGAAAACCATTATTAGACAAAAATACAGTAGTTATTGCTATCTCACAATCAGGAGAAACAGCTGATACGCTAGCAGCTATAAAAGAAGCGAAAAATAAGGGAGCTCTTACGCTTGGTGTTGTAAATGTTGTTGGCTCAAGTATTGCTAGAGAAACAGATGCTGGAATATATAATCATGCTGGACCAGAAGTGAGCGTTGCTAGTACGAAAGCATTTACATCTCAGCTTACCATACTTACGCTTATAGCAGTTTATTTAGGTAGACAGAGAGATATGTCTATGATTATGGGAAGGCGTATACTATCGGAATTACAGAAAGTTCCATTTCTAGTAAGTAAAATTTTAGAAAATGAAGAAAAAATTAAAAAAATTGCATACAAATACGCTAAATTTGAAAATTTCTTTTATCTAGGAAGAAAATACAACTATCCCATAGCATGTGAGGGAGCTTTAAAAATAAAAGAGATTGCATACATCCATGCAGAAGGATATCCTTCTGGAGAAATGAAACATGGACCTATTGCATTAATAGATAAACACTTTCCTTCAGTTATTTTAGCTCCAAAAGATAGTGTTTATGAAAAAACACTAAGTGCTATAGAAGAAATTAGAGCACGTGAAGGAAAAGTTGTAATTATAACTACTAAAGACGTAACTGAACTACATTCAGATAAATATGACATAATTTATATACCAAAGACGCTAGAAATTCTTATGCCTATAATAACTGCTATACCTCTGCAGTTATTGGCCTACTATGTAGGAACAAAGCGTGGTCATGACGTAGATCAGCCAAAAAATTTAGCAAAAAGTGTTACTGTGGAATAATAATGTGAAATAATTAATATTTTTGAAAACCACTTCAATAAAATAAGAAGTGGTTTTTATTTTTTCTCTATTATCCATTACATATTACACTTCCTTCAAATTTTTCATTATTTAAATAATTTTCTAAATTTTGTAGATTTTCACCACTCATAGTGACAACTTCTAAATCTTCTTTATTTGCAAATTTTGCAGCAACTGGATCAAAAGGGGCGTGCATTCCAGGGGTCCATTTATCACCAACCATAGCACAAAATTCATACCAAGACATCTCTTCCACTATTTCAGCGTCTGAATACTTTTTTGGGTCTTTGTTGTATATGTATGAGATATTTGATAAATTTATTATTTTTTTTATTCCTAAAAACTTCGAAATTAAAGCTGTGTCGTAATCTGTAGAAAATCCTGGCTTCCATCCAGCTGCAATCATTATAGGATTATCACAAGAATAAAAATCTTCTAGGTCATAGGGATTAGTATTTATCTTAGGATGTGCATATTTTCTAAATATTGTTCTTATCAGTTGAGCATTTAATCGTGTTGAATGAATTCCAAGCCAATCTTTATCTTCATCTGAAATTGATTCACTGACTTCTTCTGCAGAACTTTGATATTTTCTAGCAGTAGCTCCTCCACCTGTTATGAATACGAATTTTTTATTGTGATTTTCTATTTGATTTACAATTAAATCACGAAATTTTTTCAAAAAATCGACATCTATCTCATCTGGCATAATAAGCGAGCCTCCTAAATTAATAACGAAAGTATTTTCTTTGTTCATAAATTATGATTAATATTTACATGATTTTGTGCGTGTATATCCCTTATCTAAAGCATCTTTTTCTGATATAAAGCATGTTAGATTTTTTGGATTTATTTTATTTACACTTGGACAAGTTGGTGGATAAAACTTTTCTCCATTTACACTCCCTACATAAGAACATCTAGTATTTTCTTTAGGATTGGCATTAAATAACTTTTCCTGTGCACAAATAATAGCTTTGGAATTATTCTCATTGATCTGTAAAGGACTTTTTTTAAACTCAGCACCTTTTATTAAACCAAATGAAAAACTAGACCAACCAATAACAATAAAAGCCACTATAGATATAATTAGAAACTCATTCTTTTTAAAGAATATCTTAATACCATCAATTTTCTTTTTCATATTCTTTTAAATAGTTGACTTTTTCTATCCCTTTGATATAATAACACAAGAACGTTATTTTTGTAAATATTTAAAAAGAATATGTCTACAAGTAAAGCAGGTGGATCCACTAGGTTGGGTCGAGATTCGATTTCAAAGCGTTTAGGCGTTAAACTTTTTGATTCTCAGGAGGTTAAGTCAGGAAATATCATAGTTAAGCAAAGAGGAACAAAATTTCATCCAGGAAAAAATGTAAAAATTGGTAAAGATGATACTTTGTATGCAGTAACTGACGGTATTGTAAGGTTTACTAAAAAGAAAGAGTATACTTTTACAGGTAAACTTAAAAAAAGACGTTATGTTAGCGTTATTAGTAACTAATTACTTTATTAAGTTTTCTAAACAAAACCACATATATAGAACATATGTGGTTTTTTGTAAATTAATTAAAGTTCTCTCAAAAACTTTTATAAATTTATTCTCTTTTAAATTTTCAAATCCCTATTTGGCGTTATTATAGTGTGTATTTTCTAAAATGGTAGTTTTTACTAGTCTGTTTTTTTAAAATTTACATTAGTACCCATCTTGAAGTAAATAACAACATAAAGAGTAAACTTAATCCTATTATAATATTATTAAGAACTCTTTTTTTAGATAAAGTTATTGTAAAAACCATAATAAACATATCCCATATTATGTAGTAAAATAACACAATAACTGATGCATTTGTTAGATATCCAAATGGCCAAAAATTCATCATCCACATAATTTGAACTATTAAAAAGGATATAATAGCACTTCCTAAGAAAGCTCTATAGATATTTTTTGAATACACTTTAAGAGAAGCAAATGTTATAAAAAATAAAAATACCACACTAATTGATAAAAAAAACCATAGAGGTATTTCAAAATTAATATAAACACCATAAAAAGCGGCAAAAAAGAAAAATATTGTGGATATTATGGATATAGAAAAGAAAGTTTTTGCTGTTATGTCTCTGGAATTATTTTTCATTCTGTTAATTCCTAATAATGCTGAGTAATATACAATACCGACACCAATTGCAAAAAAACTTCTTTTAAAGTTTGAATCAATAAAATAAAGTAAAGCAAGAGAAGATATTATAATTCCAATTGGTATTATAGTAAATATAAAGTTCCTTCCGATTATGTGTGTTGTATAAAACGTTACGATTAAAAGACCTCCTATTACAAATAATCCACTTTTTTCTGAAATATCTAAAACATTATTAGCGAATAATAATAAAATTATGGATACAAGTACAGTAAAAACAATACTTCTAAAATGGATAATTAGTACATTCATAACTGTTATCAAGTTTATAAAATTTACTCAACATTATTATCTGCTGATACTAACGCATACTCAAACTCTACTAAAGAAGGATCTTTAAATATAACTCTGTTCTTAGAAGAATCCCATGTGTAATCAGGTGAATTTATTTGAATTTTCATTTTCCCTATCAAATTATCAAAGTATTGAGCAAAGTTTTTCTTCTTGATAAGTATTTGTTTAATAGAGACCATCATAGGTCTTCCTGAATCATCATTCAATACATCATTTATATAAATTATATGAAAACCCAGATCGCTTTCTATAATGTCACTCACTTCTCCTTTTTTCATAGTAAAAGCTTTGTTTTCAATTTCTTTTTCTAATTGACCTCGTTGAAAAAAACCTGACTCTCCCCCATTTGATGCTGTAATGCCTTCGGAATACTTTTTAGCTACAGCAGAAAAGTTCGTTCCTGATTTTAGAGCTTGTTCTACTTGTTTTATTTTGTCTATTGTATTTTTATCAGCTGTATTATTTTTTCTATAGTAATCTTCTAGTTTATTTATATAGAGTTCTCTACGAACTACATGTTTTGCAAATTCTTTTTCTGTAAAATTATAGAGTTCAATTCTTTTTTTTGCAAATTCAGGATCACTTTTGTCTATAGCTCTTTTCAATGCCATATTAATTTCATCATCCAAAACTGAAATACCTTTACTGTGCGCTATATTTTCAATAGCCCTACCTTCTATTAAATTATTGAGTACCATTCTCTCTAAAACTTTTAATCTCTTTTTTCCTTCTGGAGTAGAAAAGTCAATTCTTACCCCAACTTTTTCAAAATTTTGTTTTTCAAAAAAACTTTTAGACGCTAATGTTCTAAGTTCTAAGTCGCTAAAAGATATATTATTTCCATCTACAGATGCGATAGACATTCCTATTTTATTTCTAACCTTTTTTGAGATAGTCGAGTTTGATTTTTTTACAAAAATGAATACTAATACAATAGAAAGACTTAATATTAACATTATACTGATTAGTAGTAGTAAATTATTTTTCTTTTTTAGCATATTTTTTAACATATTATTTAATTATTTATTCCCAAAAAATACATTATACCATGCCAAAATAGGTTGTTTGATTATGTATTTTTCTGAAGCATGAGTTTTTTGTTTTTCGTCTGCAATTTTTGGAGTTTTGATTATAACAACCTTTTCACCATCTGCATAATAGCCTCTCTCATGTGCGTCTCTTTCTTTTGAGATGGTTGTTTTTTTATATTCTACTAATTTTTCTGCTAATTTTTTATTTTTCGTCACCTCTTCATATTGCTCCTTTTTCTCAGCTATCATTATATCAATTTGTGATATTCTTTTATGCTCTTTTATTGTAAAGTATAATATTATTACTATTATAGAAATGCTGACTATTATAAAAATGTATGAAAAAGTATTTCTTATAACTTGTGCTTTTTCCATATGTTAGTTTTATGCATAAAGAAATGGGAGTAATAAAAATCCAATCATAGCAAAAATCATAAGAGTTCCAAAAAATATCCAAAAAATTCTAAGATTTTTATTTCTTTTTGATAACCACATAAAAAATATATTTTATAACTTACTTAAAATATCTTTTAAATAAAGATACATTATATATATTATACATCAAAAACATAAATAACACTATTAATACTATCTTTAATCACCTAAAATAACATTGTGTTGAATTAGTTTTATCAAACTTATTTCTAAATAACCTCAACTAAATAATAAGATTATTCTTTAAAGATAAATTACAAAACTCTAATTATAAAAACCTTATGATTGAAGGCTTTTGAAAATAATATTTCAGATTTATTTTCTTAGTTCTTTACTTTGGTTTTGTTAGATTTTTTTCTAAAGGAGAGATTTTAAAGAAGTTTTGAAACTAGAAGAAAGAGACAAGATCTTTACTTTCTATTATGATTCTAAATTACCTTTCTTTTCTGATTCAAAGGACTTTAGTTTATACACTAGCTTTTCACCATATCTAGTATCTATAAACAACAAATCATTTCTATCTTTTCCTATGTCAGTATGATTAAATATTTGTCTAAGTCTTAACAGTACCTCTTCCATGTTTTGAGTAAAATCTACTCTGAGCTCCCAACCGTCATTAGTAAGTAAATAAAAATTATGCATTCCAATAGTTTTTGCATGATATTCATTTGAAATTGTTGTGTCTATATTGTAAGTTATATTTTTATAAAAATACATAACTTGCTCAAGTATCTTAGGTGTTATAATTACTTCTTCAAAAGATAATTCATTTTGTAGAATTATATACAACACATCATTTTTAGTAATAAAGTCTGAAGTTAAATCAACATTTTCCTGATGAATCTTGCCAGTTTCAATATCTACAACACTACAGTTACCTGTTTTTTTCTCATATTCACACATAACTATTAAAGTATCGTAATTGATTACTTTAATTTTTAATTTATTTGGAAATTTTTTTTTGACTGTTACTTCTTTTATCGTAGGTAAATTTATTATCTTATTCTTTAAGTCATCTTTATTAACTACTAATAAATTTTCCTTTTTTATATAAAATAAATTTTTTCCACTAATTTCTTTTTTAAAAATAGCTTTAATTTGCTCTTCTTCTATTTCTGTTGCAGCAGATATTTGGACATCTTCAATAAGTAAAAGATTTGTATAAAACATTACATAAAAAACTGTAAGTAGATACAAAGCCCAAATTAAAATAATTAACATAATATTACTTTTTTTCCTTGATTTCACAGAAGATCTGCGTTTTTTGATTTTTACATCTTTTCTTTTTATAATTTTTTCCTTTTTTTTCCTTTTTTTAAACATGAATATATATCAGTATAGTTATAAATGTAGTAATAAATTTTCTATTCGAAGTCGCTTATTTACATTACTAAATTTAACATCGTAAAGTGCATCATTAATTTTTTCAGACAATGATAATAGTTGATATTTCTTTGTGTTTATTGCAATATTTCTAATTATTGAGCTCCAGAGTATAAGAGTTACATTCAACAAGCAAAAATCTTTTGATAGCTTATCTGCTAAATCTATCTTTTCAGATAGGGACATTTTTTTAAAATTTTTAAGAATCTCTAATGCTTGTTTGTATTCTCTAGAGAGCTCAGTATTTTTTGAAAATCTTTTTAGTAATTCAGGTCTACCCATAGCAATTTTTACATCTTCTTCATTTACATTATCAATTAGTAAGAGTTCCTCATCAGAAACTAATCCAAAATTTATCCGTAAAACTCGCGAAGAGATAGTCGGTAATAGTTTATTTGTGTCTGAAACTATTAATATGATTATAGTATTTTCATGGGGCTCTTCTAATAGTTTAAGTATGGAATTTTGAGCCGAAATACTAGATTTATGAAAGTTATCAATTATCACAACTCTCTTATCACCATCAGACGTCAAAGTTAATTGTTTTTTGAGCTCTCTTATTTGTTTTATTGAAATATCTTTTGTTATTTCTGCTCCTTTTTTTATTTCTTTTTCAGGTTCTATTAATAAAATATCCCTCCATGCGTTCACATTTTTTTGATATTTTTTTGATAATTCTGTTTCCAAGACTAGAGCTTGACCAAAAGATTTTGCAATTAATCGTTTACCTATAAGTTCTGGGCCAACAAAAAGAAATGCATGATGAAAGACATCATTTTTAAGTAAGTGATTTAAAAATTTCAACTGTTTGCTGTGTCCATAAATTTGCATAAAAACCTCTTAAATTTAAATTAATATTTGATTGAAGTATCTATGATTTTTTGGAGCTTTTCTTTAAATCGAGCTTTAGAAAATTTTTCAGCTCTTTCTTTTAATTTGTTAAAATCGAAATAATCTTCTTGTAAGATAAATCTACGAAATCCATCAGCTATAACCTCAAGTGTTGGTGCTCCAAAAAGTATACCATCAACATTTGGTCTTATGATCTCTTTTGCTCCACCTCTTCCTAGTGCGATAACAGGTATTCCAGCACTTAATGCTTCAATACAAACTATTCCAAAATCATCTTCACAAGGAAATACAAGTGCTCTAGATTCATTTAAGAGTTTCCACTTCTCTCTTTCATCGACCCAACCTCGCATAGTCACAGTTTCTCCTGCTATTTTTTTAAGATTATCATATTCAGGCCCCTGACCTACTACCGTAAGTGATAACTGTAATTTATTACAGGCCTCTATAGCAAGTGCAACATTTTTGTATTTATTTAGTCTTGAAATTACTAAAAATGACTTTTCTTTTTTATTACTAATTTTCTTTTTTAAATTTTGTTTAAATTTTTCACTTATATTAACTGGTGGATACACAACTTCTGATTTTCTTCTATAATATTTATGAATTCGTTTTTGCGTATATTCAGAATTTGCTATAAGTACATCTGGTCTTTGAGAAGCTTGATAATCCCATACTCTCAAATAACTAAGAAGTTGTCTTATGAAAAAATTTCTTTTTTTGATAATTCGTTTCATGTATCTCTCATTTTCATCCCATACATATCTCATAGGAGAATGTATATATGCAATATGATTAGTGTTTAGTCGTGTAACAATTCCTTTAGTCCATGCACTTGAGCTAGAAATCACTAAGTCAAATTCTCTAAAATCCATAGATTCTGTAGCAGGACCAAAAAATGGCAATAAGTATCTATAATACTTCTTACAAATTTGTGGCCAATAATTTAAAAAACTAGTTTTTATATCTCTATTTTCAAAATTTTTTCCAATAGTATTTCTATCATATAATAGTGTATAAATTGGAGCATTTGGAAACATTTCTGATAAAACTTCTAGTACTTTTTCGGCTCCTCCTGGATACAATAAAAAGTCATGTACTAGTGCAACCTTTAGTTTTTTTTTATTTCCTTTTTCTTTCATTTAATTATTCTTATAACTTCTACCTTATTTGCCATTATATTGGATTTTTTGCAGTCTGTAAATCCTGTAATAACTTATTGTCAATAGTCAATAGAAATGTATGGATGATTTTTGGGTAGAAACAACACCTTTCTAACTTTATTAATTGTTAAATTTTTACTTTTTATGTAATGACTTTTTCCATAAGTAGGAAAATATGAGATAATTAAGGTATAAAAAATAAAAATGAAAGAGTTTGTAAGATAGTTTTTGGGATTAGTTATAAATAAATTAAAAATCATTGATTGTATTTGATAATAATTTATTTGAATTGTAATCATAAACTCCAGCAAGATGTTTTTTGGATAATTCTTTTTGTGGTATAATTGTAAATAAACTTATATGAGAATTGTACAAAATACAAATATTACTTGGATTGACTTTCCTGAAACAACTGAAGAGGACTTTTTGTATTTGAAAAAAAATTTTGATATTCATCCGCTTGCGATAGATGAATTTTCAACACCGACATATAGACCTAGAGCAACAAAATATCCAAATTGTTTATTTCTGAGTATACATATACCCTTATTTGATAGAGATAAAAGAACAACTTATTCTAGTGAAGTTGATATAATAATAACTTCTACATATATAATCACGGGACATAAAAAATTGATATTTCAAATAAAAGATTTTATGCAATCTTTAGAAAAAGAATCTCAAAAGAAGTTATTTATGAGTAAAACACCTGCTCATTTATTACATGAATTACTTAGAATTCTCATAGAATCCTGTTTTCCTAGATTGGATCATATAGCTAAAAAAATAGATATAGTAGAAAATAAAGTTTTCCAAGGAGAAGAACATGAGATGGTAAGAGAAATTAGCATATTGAAAAGAGATGTGTTAAATTTTAGACGTGCTATAATGCCACAAAAAACCGTTTTAGAGTCAATATTGAGACAACCAGAAGATATTGTAGCACAGGATATACGAGCATATTATGATGATTTACTTGGTACGAATATACGTCTTTGGAACACGCTTGAAAGTTCTCTTGAAATAATTAAATCATTGGAAGAAACTAATAATTCATTATTATCTCAAAAAATTAATAAAAAAATGAAAGTTTTGACTATTTTTTCTGTTACAACACTTCCAGTATCTTTATATGTAAGTGTATATGCTATATCTCAAGACCCTTTTATGGATAATCCTTACAAATTCTGGATTCATGTGTGCATCATGCTTATACTTTCTCTAGGTACTCTATCATTTTTCAAAATTTCTAAGTGGTTTTAAATTAATTTATGCTAAAAATTTACAATACTCTCTCAAATACAAAAGAGGAATTTAAGTCAATAAACTCTGGAAAAGTTAGTATGTATACATGTGGACCCACTGTATATGACTATATTCATATAGGAAATTTACGATCTTATATTACAGCGGATTTACTTAATAGATGGCTCACAAGACTTGGTTATGAAGTGAGAAGTATTAAGAATATCACAGATGTTGGACATCTTACTAATGATGATTTATTTCAGGGTGATAGTGGTGAGGACAAAATGATAAAAAAAGCAAAAAAAGAAAAGAAAACTCCACTTGAAATTGCAAAATTTTATGAAAATGCAGCAAAAGAATCAGAAGATGCTATAAATATTAAAACTGTTAGTTTTATGCCCAGAGCCACTGAACATGTTTCTTACATGATAAAAATGATTGAAAAAATAATTTTAAATGGTTTTGCATATGAAAAAAATGGTAATGTTTTTTTTGAAGTAGACAAGATGAAAAGTTATGGAGTTCTTTCTGGTAATACTCTTGAAAATTTGGACATAGGTAGTAGATTACATATACCACATCCAGATAAAAAAAATCAATGGGATTTTGCACTTTGGTTAAAAGCTCCAAAAAATCATATTATGAAATGGAATAGTCCATGGAGTCTAGGTTATCCAGGATGGCATATAGAGTGTAGTGCTATGAGTTTGGAATATCTAGGTAATACAATTGATATACATACTGGCGGAGAGGATAATATTTTTCCACATCATGAAGCAGAAATAGCCCAAAGTGAATGTGTAACTGGTGAAAAATTTGTAAATTACTGGATACATACTAGATTTTTATTGGTAAATGGCAAAAAAATGTCAAAATCTAAAGGAAATTTTTACACATTGTCTGATATAATAAAAAAAGGTTATGCAGCAAGTGATCTCCGTATGTTATATCTCATGTCTCATTATCGTTCTCAAATGAATTTTACATTCAGTAGTTTAACTCAAGCAAAGAAAAATAAAGAAAGGCTTGTAAATACTATAATTAGATTGAAGGAGTCTGTAAGTAATGAAGTGGCTGTGAAATTAACTTTTGATAAATTTAAAAACGATTTTGTAAATGCTATGAATGATGACTTAAACACTCCTAAAGCCATATCGGTTTTATTAAAATTATCAACAAAAATAAATAAAACCTTAGATAAATATACTATATCAAATTCTGAGGAAATTTTATGTTTTTTAAATAACTCAATTCAAAAAGTTCTTGGTATTAAAATCGAAGTTAAATCAGTGATAAAAATTCCAGAAAAAGTAATGAAAATTTTTAAAAAAAGACAGATATCTAGAGAAAATAAAGATTTTCAACTTTCAGACAAGTTAAGATATGAACTAAAAAATTTAGGCTATATTGTAAAGGATACTCCTACTGGTCAAAAGTTAACACGAATTTAAAAACCTAGTAAATTTACTAGGTTTATATAGTTTCTTGAAGTTTTAAAATACCTCCTAATTGTCCTTCTGTAGGACCATGTTTGGCTGGAGCAAGTTTTACTCCTAAGACCTTGTTATTATGATCTAGTTTTAGAACTACTATAAATCCAGGAACGTCTGGAATATCTTTTCTAACGTTTGGATTCTGTAGATATCTCCTCACTTTAGTAATGAGTGACTTATTAAAAGTTTCATCTAAAGGCTTATTGGTATAAAAACATCTCCATAGTTCCCCTAGGTTTTTTTCTAGTTCTGAAACTGCAAATAGCACAATTTCAATACTTTTTGCTTTTTTAAATTTAAAATCAAATCTAATTTGATTAAACAAGTCTTTAGAGTTTTCTGTTGAAATAACCTTTACGTCTTCAACTATCCTAAAGCTATTTTTAATCAGAGCTGAAAGTTGTTTTTTTAAAGTCCCTGCTAGTATTAGGTATGTGTTTAAATACATACTTTTTTGACTATTAGTAGGAACCACCTTCCTTATAGTAGGTTTTTCCGCCACAACATATGCATGCATATGTATAGTAGCAAGACTTTGGCAATTTGCCAATTTATGTCTCTCTCCATTATAACCAATAGCTATGGAAATTTTTACATTTCCAAATTGGTTTAAAAAAAATAAACTATTTGTCAGTTTTTCACTGAATCTACGTAATACCGTCATTTTTTTTACTGTATTAAATTCCCTAAAGTTCACCCAGTTGATAACTTGGTCTTTTTCTAACATCCATATCACATGATGTGGAGGCACACTTTCTCCTTCATTGTTTCTGAAAGTACTGTCTAAAAGACTTAATACGTTAGTACCGAAGTACTTGTCATGTTTTTTGAAATATTCTAAGATAGAAATCTCTGTCTCCATGGGTATATGTGGCCTAGATCCTAATGAAGTAAAAAAATAAGCTCCTTCTTTTTGAGATATATTTTCTATAGGAAATATTCCAAAGGACTGTTTTAAAATCGTTCTGTATACCTCACTTATGATATTAAAATCGAAATAATTCAAAACAAAATTTAATAAAATTAATTTATTGGTATTGTTTTTTTTAAAATGGGAATATAGTTTATTTAGTTTTGCACTATGGTCTACGCCTATTATTTCTGGCATCACTGGATGCATTGCTTTTCTTATTTTAAGTTCTTTTAATATATTTGTAGGCATTTTTACCCCTTTTTTTTATTTTATTTTTAAATAACTATATGTAGTATATCATTTTTTTGAAATATTGTAAAAAAATTCTATTTAATGTATAATAAAAGTACTTTTGATTGATGTGATTACCAACCACATTTCATATCTATGAAGCCTGTATTCAGGACTAAGAAAGAAAATTAAGTGATTTTTGTAAGTATTCAATAATGAATTATGCAAAAATAATTTGGGTGGAACCGCGGAACATAACCTTTCGTCCCAAAGATATTTAGATTATCCTAAATATCTTGAGGGGGATTGGTTTTTTAAATAGTTAATATATATGAATTATGTCAGAAAAAAAAGAG
The DNA here is from genome assembly GCA_947311515.1 of Candidatus Moraniibacteriota bacterium. Taxonomy (GTDB): domain Bacteria; phylum Patescibacteriota; class Minisyncoccia; order Moranbacterales; genus JALWEZ01. The sequence continues at coordinate 17,016 of CAMZLB010000016.1, forward strand.
TTATCATTAACTGAGAAGCGTCATACACTCGCTCATTTGCTAGCTGCTGCAGTAGAAAAATTATATCCAGATGCTCTTATAACAATAGGTCCCGTTGTAGAAAATGGATTTTATTATGATATAGCTTTTTCAGAACAACCATCAGAGAAAGATTTGAAAAAAATCGAAAAACAAATGAAGAAACTTATAAATAGTTGGATTGAGATGAAAAAAGAAACTGTAACTTCGAAAAAAGCTAAAGAAATATTTAAAAACAATAAATATAAATTAGAACTTATAGAAGAAATAGAAAAAAGGGGTGAAGAAATAGATTTATATACTTCAGGAGACTTTACTGATTTATGCAGAGGAGGTCATTGTTCAAATCCAAAAAAAGACTTAGACATGAAAGCTTTTAAACTTGTTAAAATTGCTGGAGCATACTGGAGAAGTAATGAAAAAAATGATATGCTTACAAGAATTTATGGCTATGCATTCAACACAAAAGAAGAGTTGGATACTTACATGAAAATGTTAGAAGAAGCAAAAAAAAGAGATCATAGAAAACTAGGAAAAGAATTAGATTTATATGTGAATAGTGAAACTGTTGGTTCTGGATTACCTCTTCTTACTGAAAAAGGTTCAACTATCAGAAGAATTCTTGAGAGATTTATAGTTGATGAAGAAATAAAGAGAGGCTATAAACATGTTTATACTCAAGATATAGCAAAGGTGGATTTATACAAAAAATCAGGTCATTATCCATACTATAAAGATTCAATGTACCCTCCTATTAATATTGATGGAGAAGAATTTATGTTACGACCAATGACTTGTCCACATCATTTTGAATTATTTTTGAGTAAATCTCATAGTTATAAAGAGTTACCACTCAGATACGCTGAAATTGCAAAGCTTTACAGGTATGAACAGTCAGGTGAATTATCTGGACTTATGAGAGTTAGATCATTTAATTTAGCGGATGCTCACATATTTTGTACAGGACCCGAGCAAGCAGGTTCTGAAATTCATAAAGCTCTTGATTTAATAGAATTTGTAGCAGATAAATTTAATCTAAAAATGGGTAAGGACTATTGGTATAGTTTATCACTTGGTGACCGAAATGAAGAAAAAAAGTATTTTAAAAATGATATTGCTTGGAATGAATCTGAATCTATTCTTAGAAAAGTTCTCAAAAATCGTAATTGTAAGTTCATAGAAGAAAAATCTGAAGCTGCTTTTTATGGTCCAAAAATTGACGTACAAATGAAAAATGTATTAGGTAAGGAAGATACTGCCTTTACTGTTCAGTATGACTTTGTAATGCCTAAGAGATTTGATTTAGTTTATACAGATAAAGATGGTAAAAAAAAGAAGTGTGTAGTAATTCATCGCTCATCGATAGGTGCAATAGAGAGAATAATGGCATTTCTTATAGAAAGATATGCTGGAGCCTTTCCTTTGTGGTTATCTCCTGTTCAAATAATTATAATACCCGTATCTGATAAATTTAATGATTATGGAGAAAAGGTAAAGGAAACTTTATTGAAAAAAGGTTTTAGGACTGAATTAAATAATGATTCTGAGACGCTTGGAAAACGTATTAGAGAGGCACAGAAAGAAAAAGTCCCTTATATGTTAGTGGTTGGTGAAAAAGAAGTGAAATTGGGTACTGTAGCTGTTAGATCTAGGGAAACTGGTGATGAAGGCGTACTGAAACTTGAGGATTTCATATTAAAAGCATCTAAAGAAAATGAGTAAAGTAATTACAATTATAGGACCAACTGCATCAGGCAAGTCAGAAATAGCAATTAAAATTGCAAAAGATTTTAATGGTGAAATTATATCTACAGATTCAAGACAAATTTACAAGGGTATGGATATAGGTTCAGGGAAAGAGTTTGGGAGAATTGAAAGATTAGGTAAAAGAGAAAATATTACTAGATACGCTTATATTTCTAGTGGTATTCCTCACTATATGATAGATATTTTGCACCCAAATACAGAGTATAATGTATCTAAATTCGTGAATAAGGCTCAAAAAATAAGAGCTGATATTTGGAAGAGGGATAAGAATCCCATAATCGCAGGAGGTACTATGTTTTGGGCACAAGCACTTGTAGAAAATAATACTTTTACTAAGGTTCCTCCAAATTATAATTTAAGAAAAAATTTAGAAATGAAGAGTGTGGAAGAACTTTTTGAAATACTTAAAGATAAAGATTTGAGAAGAGCTAAAGAAATAGAGGGTAAAAATGAAATAAATAATAAAGTTAGACTGATAAGAGCATTAGAAATAATTGATACTTTGGGGTACGTACCAGAACAAAAAAAAATAGAAATTAATTATAAGCATAATTTAATAATTGCAATCTCCCTGCAAAAAGAGATACTTTATAAAAAACAAGAGAAAAGAATGGATAAATGGTTTAGTAATGGGATATTTAATGAAATAAATACATTGCATACAGAAATGAATGTTCCTTGGTCTAGATTAGAAAGTTTTGGACTTGAATATAAATGGTGTACAAAATATATCAGAAACCAAATATCTTATGAAGAAATGAGAAAAAATACAATACATGATTTAAAAAAATATACCAAAAGACAACTTACTTGGATTAAACGATGGGAAAAACAATATACTAATATAAATTATGTAAAAAATTATGACGAGGCACAACAGTTAGTTAAAAATTTCTATTCTAATTCTTGAATTTTCTGCAAAAAAGTATCTACAACCTTTTCCCATGAAAAATTACTATCGATATGTAATTTAGAATCTCTCATGATGATATCCCTTAATTCCTTTCGTATTGCTAGCTCTTGCAAGACATGTGCTATCTCTTGAGGACGATTAGGATCTATTAAAATAGCATGCTTATTTACCACTTCAGGAAGGGATGAATTATGAGATGTAATTACTGGAGTATTAGTTAAAATTGCTTCTAGTGGTGGAAATCCAAAGCCCTCATAAAGAGAAGGGTATACAAAAATATCTGCTAACAGATATAGTGATTCCTTATCTTCTTCTGGAACATCTGTTATTCTTATAATATCCTTTCTATACTTTGATGAGGTTATTTTTTTTTCTATAGCTTCACTTTGCCAACCTGAAGATCCTGCTATAACTAATTTATAAGAACTACCCTTTCCAGAAATTTTAAATTCTTCAAAAGCTCTTATTATATGTACTAAATTTTTTCTAGGTTCTATTGTTCCAAAAGATAATATGAATTTATATGGTAGGTCATATTTCTCTTTTACTGTGATTATTTTCATATCATTTCTAGATAAGCAACCTTTTATACCTGTTTTTCCATTAAGGGCTACTACTATTTTTTTTGAATTAATTTTATAAGTACAAATTAAGTCATTTTTAGTTGCTTCTGAAATTGCTATTATTTTATCTGACTTAGATGCAAGTGCACGTGGATTTACAAACCAATGCCAGAAACGTCTCTTGAGGGAAAAAGTTTCTTTGTAATGTTCAAAGGAAAGATCATGAATAGTTAATATGAGTTTACATTTTTTTGATAGCGCTAAAAAGTTATTATTAGGCATAAAAAATACATCTATTCCACCTAAAAGACTGTCTATTTTTGGATAATTAAAATACCAAAACATTAAATTTAATGCTTTATTTGGAATATGAAATTCTTTCAATTCTACATGCGAGTAACTTGTAGCCCATGTAAAATCAATATCAATTCCTTTGTAAGAATTATAAAATAATATATATTTATGTTCAGTTTTTCGCAAAAAAAGTGTTTTTAGAAAATTTTTAGTGTATTCCTCAACTCCTGTTCTCTTTCCTCCTGCAAAAACTCGTGCATCAATTCCGATTTTCATAGTAAATTTTTTAATTTTCTTCTTTGATATAGTGAATTAATATAATAATAACAAAAGATGTAAAAAATCCAAGTGCTAATGATAAGGATAATGTAAATATTAAGCTTTTTTCATAAAAATAAATCACAGGCTCCTCTACTATTACCTTAAACCAAGAACTTGTAGATTTTTCAATAATCATTGCTTTTAGGAGCTCATTTAACTTTTTATCTATCGAATCAACCTGTTTTTTTCCATCTAATTTATTATTAGTCATGAATTTTATATTCACAATCTGAGAAGATGCTTTATTTACATTATAAATAGATACTAAATCATCGTTATTATTATACTCAGATAAATTCTGACCAGAAGTTTTTAATATATCTAAAACAATACTAGGTGATTTTAACCAAGCGACAATTGAATCAGCTATTTTTTCATCAGCTTGTAATCTGTAGAAAGAAGAAAAATCATTTCCAAAATTTAGACTTTTTTTATAATTTTCTGAAATTGAACGAGTAATATGTAATGTCGTTGCTACACTAAATTTTTTTGGTTGTGATACATAATAAATACAGCCTATTACTATAAATACTATCATTATACTCCAAAATAGTTTTTTATATTTTATAAAAATTTTAATAAGTATCTTTAACTCCATAATTACTATTTATAATTAATTATTATACATTTTTTTAAATTCTTGAAAGCTAGTGTATACGTATTCCTTAATTTTACTTTCAAATATATTTTTATCAAATTGCTCAGCTTTTGCTCTTATTTTAATAGGATCAAATTCCAGCTCATTAAATCTTTCTATAGCATTCTTTAAAGAAGTTGCAGTCTGTTCTGGGAACAATATTCCATGTTCACCATCAGTCATGTGTTCCACAATATCCCCTCCTTTAAATGCAATGAGAGGTCTTCCTGATGCTAATGCCTCTATAGCCACAATACCAAAATCTTCTTCTTGTGGAAATATAAAACCTTTACTCTTTGAATAATACGTTGCAAGCTCATTATCGTCAACTCTTCCTAAAAATTCAATGTTAGATTTCGCTTTCTTCCTGAGTTTTTCGATTTCAGGTCCACGTCCAATTATTTTTAATGGTAATCCTAGCTCATTAAATGCTTCTATCGCTATATCATGTTTTTTATAAGTTATAAGACGACCTACCATGAGGAAATAATCTTCTTGCGTTTCACTTATAAAAAAGTTATCCATTGAAACAGGAGGATGAATAATTGTAGCGTTCTTATCCCAATACTTCTTAATTCTATTTGCTACAAATTGTGAATTTGCCACACATTTATCAATTCTATGTGCACTGTATTTGTCCCATAAACGAATAGGATTCATGAGAAAAGGTACTATTTTTTCAAGTTTGAGTGGCCATCCAAAATCTTGAGTGTATTTTTGACAATCATCCCAGGCATATCTCATAGGAGTATGTACATATGAAATGTGCAATGTTTCAGGTCTAGTTATAATACCTTTTGCAAAACTTGAAGAATCAGACAATACAACATCGTATATAGATAAATCAAATTCTTCAATAGCACTTGGCATAAGTGGCGGAAAAATTCTATGATATTTAGACGCTAATGCTTTATGTTGCAGAGAAGATGTTATTATGTTTTTGCCTTCAAAGGATCCTTTCATAGTCTCTCTATTATGTAAGAGGGTAAAAATTGGAGCATCAGGAAAAACTTTGCAAAAAGATTCAAGAACTCTTTCTGCTCCTCCATACTGTACTAGATAATCATGAACAAGTGCAATTTTCATAGTTTTTTCTTTTGTGTTAAGCTGTCAGTCAATAATTTTACAATACTTACAATTATTGAGCCTAATAAGGCTGAGATAAAACTCTTCACAGAAACTCCTTCTATAAATGTTAGTGTCCAAAAAACCCAAGCATTTATCACAAAAGTAAATAGACCTAGTGTTATAAAGTTGATTGGTAATGTTATGAGCTTAAGTATAGGTTTAATTGTAGTATTTAAGATTCCAAATATTATTGAAGCTAGAATTGCTGTAGGCCAAAATGCTTCAATGGTAATACCAGGAACAATATAAGCAGCTATCAGAATTGCACCAGCTACAAAAAGAATTTTTAATACTAGTTTCATAATATTTCAATTAAGTTATTATTTATAAAGTTTAACACAAATCAGGAAAAGGTAAAATATTTTTATTTAATTTTTGCGGATTTTTAACACTGCTGGAATTGTTTTGAGTAAAATTATGAAATCTAGATAAAGCGACCAGTTTTCTATATAATAGATATCTAACCGATATTCATCTTCAAAATTCAAATCACTCCTACCAGATACTTGTGCCATACCAGATATGCCAGGCTTTATAGTAAGAAGTCTCCTATGGTATTCTTTGTAATTATCAACCTCTCTTCTTTGGTGTGGGCGTGGACCTACTAAACTCATCTCTCCTTTTAAAACATTAAAAAATTGAGGAAATTCATCAATGGAAAGTTTCTCAAGTATTACACCTACTTTCGTTTTACGAGGATCGTTTTGAATTTTATATATAGGACCTATCCTTATGGAATTTTTTTTAATCAATTCTTTTTCATATGCAATAGCTTCCTCGTAATTTATATTATCTTTGGTAGTACACCACTTCCACATCATATACCTTATTTTATAGACAAAAAATTCTTTACCTTGGGAACCAATTCTAGCATTTTTGAAAAAAATTGGTCCATCAGGATCTTCTATTTTTACAGCAGCAGCTGCAGCAATCACTATAGGAGACGTCAAAATAATAAGAATCAAAGAAATGATTATGTCAATGATTCTTTTTAAAACTCTCCCCCAGCCTTCTAGCGGCGTGTGTCTTAGGACTATAAGAGGTTCATCTGCAAAAAAATCCATATCAAATTGAGTTTTTTGTCTAGACGTAGGAATTAATTTATAAGTAATGTCTTTTATTTCACAGTATTCATATAATTTTTGAATAGAAATCTCTTCAAATCCTGATTCATTTATAATTATTTCGTCTATTCCCTTTTTTTCTTCAATTTTTTTTATTTTGTCAACATTTAAAGAATTTATAGATGCCACTATATCATAACCCATATGTGGTTTTTTTGCGATTATTTTTGAAATTTGTTCTAATTTTTTATCTTTTCCTACAAGTAGAACTCTATGTTTACCTATTCCCTTAATTACTAAGAGATACTTTTGAAAATATCTAGTTATATCGTGTGAAAGAACAACAGCAATAATTATAAAGAACCAAGCAGAAACTATAACAAAACGAGATGAAAACCATTCTCTTTGTAAGAAAAAACCAATAATTACTACCATTAGAACAATTGTTGTAGCTTTCATTATAGAATAGACTTCATTTTTTGCACGTCTAGTAACACGAACTTGATATAATCCTTCAATTGCATAAAAAATCAAAATTAAAAAAGAGATAAATAATACTCTAATCATGTACTCCTCAAAAGTAAAATTATATATCCCTTGTTTCTCTATTAGTTCTTGAACAGTTCCTATGTGACGCACATGATATGCTAGAGCTGCAGCAAGTATTATAACGCACCAATCAAAAAATACCTGAATTATACTAAAAATTATTTCTGACTTCTTCATAAGATTATTTATTTATAGCTATATTAATAGTAAGCTTTAAGGAAGGTTGATAAAGCTCTAAAAATTACTCTTTTTATTTTTTTTTTAAAATACAACTTACAAAAACCCTATAAATAAAGGCTTTGGGAAATATATTTTAGATCTATTTTCTTAATTTTTACTAGTAAGTTAGTTTTGTAGTTTCTTCTTAATAGTAATGATCACCAAGAGATGAGTTATAAGCCGGATTCTGTCGTGAGTGATAATCTGTCTTGTTTTTATATTGCTATAAAAATCTTTGCAACTCTCTTTGATAATTCAAAGCACGGTCTTGCACTTAGGTAAGGATTTAGCCGTTTCACTCTCCTTGTTACCAAGGAGACTTATCCTTTAAGGATATGCCTTCCTTTTCAGAAAAACACGTCTCTGCTCGCACCTCATGTATCACTACAGACGGGAGTTACCCGCTACCCTTCTGCTAATTTATAGCAAGTGTCCGGACTTTCCTCTCTACTCAAAACTGAGTGAGCTATCACTTACAAATCTCTTAGTGATCACTAATATTAATTTTAAAATTATATTATATATTGTAACTTTTTAAGAACACTTTAAAAAGAATCCTCATAAATTATACCAAAAAATAAAGAAAGTGTCAATTTTTTTTAGACTTATCCTGAAGATATATCTGAAATCTTTATGTAAGTGTGGCCATGTAGTACGTGAAGAAGAAAATAATCATTCAGTAGAATAAATAATATTTATATAACATGTAAAAAATTAAAAAGTTATTACATGTAAAACTTTTAATGAAATTATGAATAAGTACTGCAAAAAGCATCTGTTATCAGAAGATTTAAGAAAAATTATATTAAAAGTGTTACCTATCAAAAGTTATTAAACAATTAGCAGAAGCATAAAAAGGAAGATATAAAATATTTGTAAAATCTGACATTTGCTCAATATTTTTTTACTTTTTTACAATTTTAGTGTTCTTATTTGGCATAAATGGGATAAGAACCTTTGGAATTAGTACGCTACCATCTTTTTGTTGAAAGTTCTCAAGTATAGCAATAAGTGGTCTAGGTGATGGTAATACCGTATTATTTAACATATACACATACTTTTTTTCTCCATTTTTATCTTTATATTTTACATTAAGCCTTCTTGACTGCCAATCTAAAAAACATGAAGCGCTTCCAGTTTCCCCCCATCTTTCAAGTCCTGGCATCCAGGCCTCTAAATCATACTGTCTATATTTACCAGTACTTAAATCCCCTGTACAAATCTTTAATTTTCTATACGGTAATCCTAAATCTGCGTGAATTTCTTCTGAAATCGCAACCATTTCTTCTTGTAATTTATCTACTACACTTTTTTTAGCACTTGCAATCACGATTTGTTCAATTTTCATAAATTCATGTACTCTATAAAATCCAGTTGTATCTCTTCCATGACTTCCTATTTCACTACGATAACATTGTGAATACCCATAAATTTTAATAGGTAATTCTTCTTCTTCTAGAGTCTTGTCCATATAATACGCAAGAAGTCCAGGTTCAGCAGTTCCTACTAAAAATTTCTTTTCCTTTTGCGAATCCATATTTAGATCTTCTTTTGAAGAGACTACTTGGTAAATTTCATCTGTATCTGGATTATATTTAGTTCCTGAAAAATAACCAGTACCAAATAAAGCTCTTTCTTTAACTAATGTAGGTGGAATCATAGCACGATATCCTTTACTTGCCATTTTCTGCATAGCATACATCATAAGAGCCATTACAATATCCACACCTTGATTTTTTAGGTAATAACCTCTATATCCTGAAACCTTTGCACCCTGTTTGAAATCTATCAAATCTAAATCTTGTGCAATTTCTACATGAGTTTTTGGTTTAAAATCAAACTTTGGCTTATGTCCTATTTCATACACTATCACATTCTCATCCTCAGTCTTACCAATGGGCACATCCTCTGCTTGTACAGTTGGTACCTTTACCATTAAATCATTAAATTTCTTTTTTACACTTTTTAAAAGTGGCTCTTTAACTTCTAATTTTTCCTTAAATATCCTTCCCTTTGCTATTATTTCTTGTCGCTCCCTGTCATTTTTGACAGTCTTTATCATATCATTCAAATCATTTCTGAGAGAATTTAACTCTTCTATGCTCTTTATAAGAGAAACTCTTTCTTTGTCAATTTCAATAAGTTCTAATAAATCTAAATTTATATTTTTATCTTTTATGGTTTGTTTTATTTTTTCCTTATTTTCACGAATATATTTTATATCTAACATAATATTAACTTTATTTTTTTAATTATTTTTCTGATGTAATTGTATGATTATCGAATTTATGTTCAACTTTTTTAGTGTGTTTTGCAAAAACTATTTCAAAGATTAAATATACAAAGCATTCTTTTTATTCCTTGAATTAATTATTAAATTCTTAATATTTTCTAATGTATATTTAGAATTAAGTAGTATTATCTTTATTTTCTTAATAGTATTTTTCATAGTTACTGAATGCTTTTTATAATAGGTAATCCATCAGAACCTGTTGGTATATAAATCGTCCCTTGTCTATCTTTAAGTTCACTAATATATAGGTATTGTAAATATTTAGGAGTTATTGTTTTGTTTAATATATTTTGTGCATCACTTTGACCTTGAGCTTCAATTCTCTTTCTTTCTGCTTCCTTCTTTTCTTTTTCTAATACAAAGTCTAGTCTTTGTGCATCCTGTTCAGCTTGTAATTTCTGCTGAATACTTCCAGCAAGTCCAAGTGGCAAAATAACATTTCTGAGGAGTACTTGTTCAATGATTATCCCACGAGATTCAACTGCTTTTATTAAATGATCTTTTATGTCACTTGCTACCTCACCTCTCTTCTCCGAGTAAATTGCTTTTGCATCATACTGAGCAATAATTCCTCTTATAGCACTTCTTATCTCTGGTCTTATAATTTTTTCCTCAAAATCAAGTCCTAGATCCCTATACACATCTGACGCCATATGTTCTTCCAATTTATAAAATATTGTTATATCTAAATCTAATTTAAGTCCTTCATTTGTAAGTGCTGATATCTGATCTGAACCTCTTCTCTGACCTTCACCATTTGCAATACTCATTGTGTACTCCTCAGTACGAATAGACATTTCCTCAATCTGTTCAAATGGATTTATAATGTGAATTCCCGAGGATAACTCGTCATCTTTAACCTTACCAAAAAGCGTTCTTACTCCCGTATGGCCTGCAGGTATAGTTATAACTATATTAAGAAATATTATAATAATAACGATAATTACAATAAGAGTAAAAAATATTTTTCCTATATTTGAAGATAGTTTATGCATATTATTTTTAGTTGAATTAGTAAATTTAAATTTATTTTGAAATATTGAATTTAGTAAATTTTTTAAGGGATTACCTCCTACTTTGATAATGGGTCTTTTTGCATTTTTCGAGACTACCTTTTTTATAATAGCTTTAAATATAGCTGGAAATATAAAAAATAACATAATTATCCACAAAACAGGTTCCATACAAAATATTTAAAAAATGATATAGCAAAATAGTTAATATTATAATAATAACATATAATACAATAAATAAAAATGTAAGCTTACAAAGCTATTTATAGTCTATATCATTAATGTTGTAATTCCATATCATGAAATCGACAAATATTTTTTAAGGAGAGACTGCAAAATTAACTTATTTGCAAAAATTAAGAAAATAAATCTAAAATACATTTTTAAAGCCTTTATTTGCAGTGTTTTTATAAATTATATTTTACAAAGAAGAATATGAGGACAATTTTTACAGACTTTCTTTAATTAAAAACAAAACTCAGCAGTTTGTTCTTTGTAAGAGTCATAAATAATACAAAAACTAAACCCTGTAGGTTTTCATTTTTTTAAATTAAATGTTTTTTGTATAATACCTCCACCTAAACATAAATTACCTGAATAAAACACTGCAAACTGACCTGGTGTAAGTCCTTGTTCTTTATTTTCTAACTTTATCGTTATTTCAGAATTATTTAAAATTGCACTACATTTAAGTCTAGTGGGTCCATGACGTAATTTTACTTCTAAATCTTTTTTAGTAAAAATATCTTTTTTATCAAGTGAGATATCTTCTGGAGTTAAATTTAAATTATTAATTTTAAAGCTATTAAGTCTCTGGTCATCTCCACCAAATCCATGTGTTAGATATACTATATTTTTTTTAATATCTTTTTCACATACATACCATGGACCTCCTCCGAGACTGATCCCTTTTCTTTGACCTATTGTATAAAAATACGCACCATTATGTTTCCCTAATATTTTATCGGTTTCTTTTTCTATAAACTCACCTATTTTTTCTCCTAAATGATGTTTTATAAAATCTACAAAAGAAATTTTGCCTAAAAAGCAAATTCCTTGTGAATCTTTTCTACGTGCTGTTGGTAAATCAAATTCATGAGCATATCTTCTAACTTCATCTTTTTGTAAGTGACCTATTGGAAACATGGCTTTTTTTAATTGACTATTACTAAGCATTGCTAAAAAATATGTTTGATCTTTTATTAAATCTGGTGCACATTTTAAATTTATATTATTTTTAAATTCTTCAATTTGAGCATAATGACCAGTTGCAACTTTATCATATTTACTTCCATATTTATCTAGAAATGCTCCGAATTTTATCTCTCTATTGCAAAGCATATCAGGATTAGGTGTCAATCCATTTTTGACAGAATCTATAGTATAGGAAACAATTATTTCATGATACTCTTTTTGAAATGGTACTACTTTCAATTCCACATCAAGTAAATCACAAACCTGATTTGCATAAGACAAATCTTCTTTCCATGGACAATTTCCCATATAAGACATTTCGTCCTCTAACCAAATTTTTAAATAATATGCAGTAACATCATATCCCTGTTTTTTTAGAAAAGCTAAAGCAACAGAACTATCTACGCCGCCAGAAAGAAGTAGTGCTATTTTCATTATAGTCCCATAGTAGTAAATAATGACATATCTAGAAAAACTCTCCACATTATAGAAAGAATTATAAGAAATAAAGCAATATATATTAACATTTTGAAAAAAAGTTTCATAATTTAGTAATTTTCTTTTATAAAATTAAATGTAATTTCCCTTACTTCTTCATAAGACTTAGAGGACATTAGTTTATTTCTAAGGATTGTTGCATTTGGAAAATCATTTGCATACGCCTTGTAGTGTTTCTTCATTATAGCAAAGTTTTTAATTCCATCAAAGAGCTCTTGAAATACTTTTGTATGTTCCACCATGACTTTTAATTTTTCAACAGTATCTGGTTTGTAGTTATCATGACGAAATAGCCAGGGATTTCCGAATACCGCTTTACCCATCATTATACCATCACATCCATAACTTTTAACTTTTTCCTTAGCATCTTTTATATTTTGAATATCTCCATTACCTATTATTTTTATACCTGAACCTTTTGCCATGTTCACAATTTTAGTCATATAGTCCCAGTTAGCTGGAACTTTGCTGACTTGTGCACGAGTCCTTAAATGTACTGTAAGAGCCTCTATATCCTGTTGAAGTAGTAATCCAATCCAATTATCAATATTTTCCTCGCTATAACCAATTCTAGTCTTTACGCTAACTGGAATTTTATTGCCCGTTCCACTGTTTACTGCATGTATTACGTCAATTGCCTTCTCTGGTATAGTTATAAGTTTTGCACAAGCATTTTGTTTTTCTGCACTTTTTTCTGGACATCCCATATTTATATCCACACCAGCAAAGCCAAGTTCCACGCACATTTTTGCAACTTCTTCGTAGTTTTTAACTTCATTGCCCCAAATTTGTGCAACTACGTTTCCTTCTAAATTATCTTTCCATAAATGAGGCATTAATTTATCTCTGCCTACTTTATGACATAATCCATCAACATTTACAAATTCTGTAAAAATAGCATCTGGAGAACTATATTTTGCAATTATTTTGCGAAAAGCAGCATCTGTAACGTCATACATAGGAGCTAATACAAAAAAAGGATTAGGTAAATCATTCCAAAAATTATTCTTGTGTTTATTTTTCATATTTTAAAATTCTTACTTAATGTAAATTTTATGAATCTATTTAAAAACTACTCCATTTCTGAAGTAATTTTAAAGTTTTTTTGATTAGAAAACATTTTATATATAATACCTACCAAGCAAAGCTCATTAGACTCTTGCAAAATAAAATTTTTACATATAAAGTTTATATCGTCTTTCTAGGATTTTTTAATAAGTTTATCCATTAAATATATGAATATGCTCAGTCCTCTTTTCTTTGTGGAGTCTAAATAATATAATTAAAACTTATTAACCAATTTTTGTTATTTCTACTTCAGTGTATGTTTGCTTATGACCAAACTTCATCTTATATCTTTTTTTGGCTTTGTGCTTTATACCCCATACCTTTTTGTATCTTCCTTGTTCTAATACTTTTGATTCAACAACTGCACCTTTTATAGTTGGTTCTCCAATTTTTACGTCTTTAACATCTCCAGTAAAAAGAACCTCTGAAAAAATAAAATTATCACCTACTTCAGCATCTATTTTTTCTATTTTAATTTTATCACCTTCACTAACTTTATACTGCTTTCCTCCAGTTGAAATAATTGCAATCATTGTTTTTTATTATCTATTTAAATAAATTTATCAATTAATAATATAATTCTAAAGAATTAATAAAAATCTACATATTTCTGTAACAATAGCTCAAGAGCCTATCTAAAGACATATTACTAAGAAAACACGGAAATTTCAACAAATATTAATAAGTTCTCATAAGAATTATAGCATGTAATAAAATCTTGTCAAACAAAATTTTATACCACTAGAGCAAAGATATATTCTGTATAGAATATTCAATGCTAAACTCAAATATACAAATTCTTAAAATAAAAGTATATACATTGTTTAGGTAATTTAGCTAGAGAACAATTTAAAAAAACCTAAGTTTAGAATGCTAAAACTAAAATAAGGAGATTTTAGACAAATTCTCATAGTATAATGTTAACGTATCATTTTAAAAAAATTCTCATTGAATCATATTGTGGGCATGCCAAGACTTGAACTTGGGACCTCGTCATTATCAGTGACGCGCTCTAACCAGCTGAGCTACACGCCCTCACAAGCTATGATTTCGACAAATATTGTCAAAATGTGGACCAGACAGGACTTGAACCCGCTACCTCCTCAGTGCAAATGAGGTGCTCTACCAGATGAGCTACTGGCCCATAAACCTAATTATTTTAGACTTATAAAACTATTATAACAGGTTTAAAAATAAATGCAAATTTTATTTAAGTTCACTTATTATTACGAGATTTTTTAGGTGAAATAATATCCTTTTTACTATTAAATATAGATAATTCTACTAAATTTTCCAAAAGACAAGCGACTGTAACAGGACCAACTCCACCAGGCACTGGAGTTAAATAACTAGCTTTTTCTTTGACCTCATCAACATTTATATCCCCTATGGTTTTTTTGTCTACTATACTTATTCCGCCATCTATTATTATGACACCTTCTTTTATTGAATTATTGCTAAGCATGTTAGGAGTTCCACAGGCTGTGAAAATTATATCAGCATTTGAAATAATATGCTTATTTTCTTCTATTTTAGTACATGAAACTTCTACTATATCAAGTCCTATTCTGGCACCTGTAGCCACTAAAGCTTTTGTAAATATATCAGATTTACCTATTATAACTGCTTTTTTCTTGGTTGTATTATTAATAACGTTTTCAGCAAGTGTCATAAGAGCTTTTGGAAACACAGGGTGAATCACATTTTCATCACCACTTATAAAGTTTTCTATATTTTCTTTTTTAAATCCATCGACATCTTTATTTTTATCTATAGATGCAATAATTTTATCTCTATCTATGTGATTAGGTAATGGTAATTGCACCAAAATTCCATCTATTTCTTCATCAGAATTTAAAAAAGTAATAAGCTCAATAATTACCTCATCAGTCACATTTTTATCTATTTTATATAAATGAAAATCAATTCCAACTTTTTCCGCTTCTTTCTTTTTTAGATTTACATACAACTGAGAAGATTTATCATCTCCTACAAGTAAAACAGCTAAACTTGGTGAAAATGATAAATTCTTAATTCGTTCTTTTGTAAGTTCAAGCATTTTTACTGCTATTTTTTTTCCATTTACTAATTTCATAAAATATTTAATTTATATTTAAAATTATTTTACCTCTGTCTATATAATAGAGCTTGCAAAACAAAATAAGTTATGCTATACTTTAATTAAAATATGGCGACTATCGTTCAACGGTTAGGACACCGGTTTGTGGTACCGGGAATGAGGGTTCGATTCCCTCTAGTCGCCCACTTTAATATACATAACAACATTCGGTGTTTTTTGTATAATCAATCTTTACTATTATGATATTTTATAATATTTCTTTAGTTTTTGTTTTGTTTATCAAAAAAAATAACGATAAATAAAGTAGATTATGTCCATCCTTTAATTTCTAGAGCCTTTTTTGCTGCCTCTCTTTGTGCTTCTTGTTTACTAGAACCTTCACCTTCTGATATTTTTTCTTCATTCAAAAATACACCTATTATAAATACACGATCATGATCTGGTCCAGATTCAGATACAACTTCATAATGAGGAGTTATGCTTAAATTTTCCTGAGATTTTTCTTGAAAATAACTTTTTGGATCGACATATAATTTTTTTTCCAAAACTTCATCAAGGTGAACAATAACATTGTCTATTATAAAATCATAAGCATGTTTATATCCTCTATCCAATTGAATAGCGCCTATAATTGCTTCAACTGCATTTGCTAATAAATAGTTTCTGGCTCTACCAGTATCTTTCGCCTCACCTTTACTCATCATAAGAAATTCTTCAATTCCAATTTCTCTTGCGACTTTTGCAAGCATTTCACCATTAACTAAAGAAGCTCTCCACGCAGTGAGATCGCCTTCAGAATTATTAAAGGTATCAAATAAATATTCTGTAATAGCTAACTCTAGAACTGCATCACCTAAAAACTCTAAACGTTCGTTATGTTCTCTGGAAGAGTCATTTTG
Organism: Candidatus Moraniibacteriota bacterium; assembly: GCA_947311515.1. Classification (GTDB taxonomy): domain Bacteria; phylum Patescibacteriota; class Minisyncoccia; order Moranbacterales; genus JALWEZ01. The sequence goes on from CAMZLB010000016.1 coordinate 33,534, forward strand.
CTCATTCAAAAACGAACGATGTGTCATCGCTTTTATATATAAATCTGCATCACCTACAGAAATATTACATACTTTTTCAAATTTTTTTATATCCATATATTAATGTTTTTGAGATATATAAAAGTATTGTCAAATATAAATAATATTTTAAATATTTGTTTATATTAATACCAAAATACATTTCAAAAATAATTATTTTTTTTGTAAATTTTTTCAACATTAAAAATTTTAAATCAGATAGTATTTATATTTATAGAAATAAGTTATATGTAACTATTTTTTAGAATTAACCTTTCTGATTTTTTCTTTTTTTAGCTTTAGCCGCATCATCATTTTTCATAGGTTCCCCCATCTCTCTATAAATTGTTCCTAAAACCCCATTTACAAAACGTGGTGAGCTATCGCTCCCATATGACTTTGCAATTTCTATCGCCTCATTGATAGCTACCTTTGGAGGCGTCTCTTTGTAGTCTCCAAAGAGTAATTCATAAGTGCCAATTCTCAGAATATTTCTGTCAACTGGAGTAATTTGATCTAGTGGCCATTCTGGTGCACATTTAGATATCAATTCATCAATTTCATTTATATGCTCAGATGTTCCTTTTACTATACGAACTGAAAAATTATTATCTTTTGATCCTGGCGCAAACTCTTCACAATTATGTGCAACTATAGCATCTAATCTAGATATGTCATTCTTGTGAAAATCCCATTCAAAAAGTGATTGCATTGCTATTGAACGCTGTAAGTGTCTATTAGACATAATATAACTAATAATTTAAAATTTATCCAGCCTTCTGAACAATTTCTTTATATTGAACTCCTCTATATACTCCACATTTATTACATACTCTATGTGACATTTTTTGCTCTCCACAAGAAGAACATTCAACTGTTTCAATTTGTTTCAATTTCTTTATGTTATGATTTCTTCTCCTTCGACTTCTCGAACTATTTTGTCGTTGTTTTGGTACTGCCATAATATCTAATAAAATATCTTAAAATTATATTAAATAAGTAAAATTTACCAAAAAATATTTCAAATAAATTAACTTACTTAATAAAACTATTATAACAGAATATCTAATTTTTAGCAAATATTCCTTTGATCTAGTGTTAAAATTTCTATTTTTTTATATTTTGTGCATTAATCTTTAGACTAAATTCTACTTAAAAGACTTTATTCCTAGGGTTTTATAGTCTTTTATTAATAAACTTGTCTAAAAATCTACTGTGCTATTTCAATTTTTTTTGTTGCGTCAAAATTAACAAAAAATACAACTGAAGCCACCATAAAAAATATCCTTATAATTCCAGAAACCGTACTGGGTATGACAGAAAACCAAATATTATTTGGTAAAAAAGCAAATAGCACCTCTATCAGAGAACTAATAACAAATGTAATAATTGAAAATACAAATACATACATAAATACTGTGAGCCATCTACCCTTTACAATTTCCTTGCTATATTTAAATGCATTTTTAAATTTACCTTCTAGTACAAATGTATGGAATACAAAATACCAGAAAATACCAAAAATAATTGCTGGAACAACTAATAATAAAAATAAAATAAATTCAAACAAGGTGATAGTAATTACTAAACCGATGGATGGTAGTAATTTAGAAAATGTTTTTTTAGCAATGTTTTGAACATCTACTACTCGTCCATCAATCTTATCCTTGATCAAAAGGGTGGTTGCTATCCATGAAATACCGAGAACTACTGTAGCTATAATAGTTAAACTCAAGGCTAAACTTGATTGAAGTACTGTACTTTTACCAAAAAAAGAAGCTATTTTTATAGCATATTGTAGATTTTGTGCAATTATCCAGAGAATTCCTGAAAGAATAGTAAGAGGAATATTTATAATCAAAATTAACTCAATATTTTCTATAAATACTTTCCAAGATTTTGAGAAAATTTCTCCAAGAGAAAATTGTTTTTGGTAAATTTCTTGTGTCGCATCCACAACGCCATCTGTCTATTTATCGCCCGCGTAATTATCTTGTTGAAATGTATTCATAGTTTTTCTACTTGTATTTATATTTTAATTATAGCATTTTAACAAATTAATTGCACAATTTCAAAAATAAAAAATCACCTAATATTTCAGGTAAGTGATTTTATTTATTTGCTATCTGTGCTCATTATTTAACTTCTGGCAAAATTCTCAAAGCATCGTTAAATCTATTCATAAAGTTAAATGTCCCAATTACAGCAGTTATTTCTACAATTTCTGCATCACTAAAAGTTTCTTGCATTCGTTTAGTAAGTTCTGGATCAATGTTATAAGCATGTTCTGTAGTAGCTCGTGCATATTCAATAGCTAGAGCCTCTTTTTCATTTTTAGGCTGGTCTATATTTTTAAGATCTTCCTCACTTATATTCATGCTTGTAAGCTTTGTCTTTGTTGCTCCTATGCAAAACTCACATTTATTGATATCTGATACCACATAAGCGACTTTCCATTTAAGCTTACTTGACACCGGCTCATTATCCATCACTGACTTAAATAGTGCAAAAAAACCAACCATTGTATCCTCACAGTTTCCCATAACTTGTAACCATTTTGGTACTTTGCCACCACCCTCCAAAAATCCCTCAAAAACCTTTCTTGCATCACCGTGCAAATCATCACAAGAAACACACTTCACAATTGGTTCTGTGTTCATATTAATTTTGTTTATAATATTACACTATGTATTATATAATAATTTCAAATTTTTGAATAGTATTTTACTTTACAGCCATATAATATATTCTCTGTTTTTAAAGAAGTTTAATAGACGAAATTGAAATTTTTCTACTACTCTCAATAATTTAAAATATTTTTTACTTACTAATTTATTACACTTCATTACTATTTTTTATATATAACGCTCACCTTTAATAATTCATTACACTTTATATAAATATAGTTATAACTTTTCTTTTTTTGGGATTTATGAAATAATACTTAATATGATAAACAAAGACTATTTATATTTACATGCACTTAATTCAGTGCATGGAATTGGCTCACAGAAACTTGAGCTTTTACTTGATTATTTTAACACATCAGAAGATGCATGGAATTGCACGGAAATAAATAATTTTAAAGATGCAGGTCTTTCAGAAAAGCTTTCGCATAAATTGTTATTAGATAAAAAAAATATTAATCTAGACAAAGAATTAAATATGTTGGAAAAAAATAATATTTCTATTCTAACAAAGATTGATACTGACTATCCAAAACATTTAAAAAACATTTATAATGCACCAACACTGCTTTATACAAAAGGAAATGTAAGTATCATGAATGAACCCTCTGTAACAATTGTCGGTTCTAGAAAATTTACTTCTTACGGAAAACAAGCTACAGAAAAAATAGTAACTGATTTAGTGAATGCTGGTATACATATAGTAAGTGGACTTGCTCTAGGTATAGACGCTATATCTCATCACACTTGTCTTAAGTCAAGTGGTAATGGTAAAACTATAGCAGTCCTTGGTGGTGGGATTGATGAAACATCTATTGCACCACGTACAAATTTAAATTTATCAAATTATATTTTGAATAGTGGTGGAGTGATTATAAGTGATTTTGTTCCATACACAAAACCCAGTAAAGGCACTTTTCCTGCAAGAAATAGAATTATGACTGGCATAACTGATATTACTCTAGTTATAGAAGCTCATGTAAATTCTGGAACTCTTATAACAGCACAACTTGCCATTGACTATAATAAACATTTATTTGCTGTTCCAGGATCAATTTTTTCACAAGCATCAACTGGAACGAATAATTTGATAAAAAAAGGACATGCTAAAATCTTACAAGATGCAAGTGATATATTAAACTTATTAAATATAGATAAAAAAAATGATGCGATAAACGATTATATACCTTCATCAGAAGAGGAAATAAAAATCTTTGAAATTTTACTTAAGAATCCTGATGGATTACCTATTGACAAAATTATTCAGAGTAGTAATCTTAAAGAATCAGATGTCGGAAGTACACTAGTACTCATGGAGCTAGACGGTGGAGTAAAAAATCTAGGTGGTAATATATTTACAGTTCATACATAAATAATTTATAAAGAAATGATTTTCAATTTTTTTCAAAATTTAACATGAAAATAATTAATTGTAAATTGTATCAAATAATAAAATGAATCTTCTTATAGTAGAGTCCCCTACAAAAATAAAAACGATTGGAAAATATCTAGGTGATACTTATAAAGTAATATCATCAATTGGACATATTAGAGACCTACCAAAATCGAATAAAAAAGCTATTAATATAGAGGCTGGTTTTGTGCCAAACTACGAAATATCACCAGATAAACACAAGGTAGTTAAGGAATTAGTATCTTCTGCTAAAAAATCAAATATTATTTATTTAGCGATGGACCCTGACCGTGAAGGAGAGGCTATTGCATGGCACATAGCCGAACTTCTAAAAGAAGCTAAGATAGACCCTTCTAAAATAAAAAGAGTTAGTTTTAATGAAATCACAAAAAGTGCTATAGAAGAGGCTATTAAAAATCCAGGTGAAATAGACCAAAATCTACGAAGAGCACAAGAAGCCAGAAGAATTTTAGATAGACTTGTAGGGTATGATTTATCTGGAATAATATGGAAAAAAGTGAGATATGGGTTATCTGCTGGGAGGGTTCAATCGCCTGCTCTTAGAATCTTGGTTGCGAGAGAAAAACTTATTCAAAGCTTTGTTTCAGATGTATTTTGGAAAATTTCTGCCAATCTTGAGTCTAATTCATCTGATTTATTAACTTTTGTATGTAAAGAAGAGCCAAAAGCTCTCATGGAAGGAAAAGATGAGAGTGAACAAAAATCAGAAATTTATAAAATTGAAAAATATGTAAAAAATATAGTATCTGATGGGAAAAGGGGGACTTGGAAAATTAAAGACATAAAGGAAACTGCTAAAAAAAGAAAACCAAAAGCACCATTTACTACATCCTCTCTTCAACAAACTGCAAGCTCTAGAATTGGATTCTCTCCGTCAAAAACTATGCAAATTGCGCAAAAACTTTATGAAGCTGGTCATATAACTTATATGAGAACTGATTCAGTAACTCTATCTAAAGACGCTTTAATTTCTATTAAAAAAATAATATCTGATGAATTTGGTATTAACCAATTTAAGAGTCGAATATATAAATCACGAAGCAAGAATTCTCAAGAAGCTCATGAAGCTGTTAGACCTTCAGATATCAAAAAGAAAATAGCAGGCACAACAGAAGATCAAAAAAAACTATACACTCTAATAAGATCTAGAACACTAGCTAGTCAAATGATAGATGCTTCCATAAAAAGCACAAGAATTGTTACAAATATAGAAGAAGATAAAATTCCAGATTTTAAACTTACTGGCTCAAGAGTTATCACAGAAGGTTGGCTACAAGCTGATCCTCAGGCTCGTACAGAGGACGTTGATTTACCAAAATTAAATATTGGCGATAAGTTGAATTTGATAAATATTTCATCTGAACAAAAAGAAACTACACCTCCTTCTAGATATACTGAGGCAGGATTAGTTAGAGAATTAGAAAGTAGAGGAATTGGGAGACCTAGTACTTATGCATCAATTATTAAAACAATTCAAAATAGGGGCTATGCAGAAAAAGAAAATAGTTCACTTAAGCCTACTGATACTGGTGAAGTTGTGAGTGATTTTTTAAGTGAGCAATTTAAAGAATACATTTCTGATGACTTTACTGAAAAAATGGAAAATGAATTAGATGAGATAGCAAGAGGTAAAAGAGATTATAAAAAAACATTAGAAGATTTTTATAAACCTTTTCAAAAAGTTGTAAAAAGTAAAGAAAAATTAGAAAAAGTGACAGATTTAGGAGAGGCTGATCCTGAGATAAAGTGTCCGAAATGCGAAGGGATTATGCTTGTAAAACTTGCAAAAGCTGGTAAATTTCTATCATGTAAAAAATTCCCAAATTGTACTGGTGCTAGAACTTTAGAAGGCAAAGAACTAGAAGGACCAAAAGAAACTGGGGAGGATTGTCCTAAATGCAAAAAAGGACGATTACTTGAACGTGAAGGAAAATTTGGAAAATTTATATCATGTAATAATTATCCTAAATGTAAATTTATAAAAGAAGACCCTAATGAGGTGAAGAAGAAAAAAACAGATGTAAAATGCCCAATATGCAACAAAGGATATATGATGGAAAGAAATGGAAGGTTTGGAGTGTTTTATAGCTGTACAGAATATCCTAATTGTAAAAATGCTATCAAATCAAAACCTACTGGAAGATATTGTGAATATTTAAAAGATAATGAAAAATGCGGCAATCTAATGATGGAAGGAACTAAAACAATTCCAGAAAGATGCTCAAATAAATCATGTCCAAATCATAGACCTGATAAACTATTAAAAGAGAAAGTTTAAGAAATAACAAAAGTCTATTTTATGTTGATTTGAGGTTTAAAAAATAATTTAGATTTCCATATGTAAATATAACATAAGTTATAAAACCATACTAAGCTTTACTTTTCTTCTCAAAAAAAATATCATAAGTTAAATAAACCAACCTCTTTTGAGATTGGTTTGGATTTATCGCCATAATCGGCAGATAGTGCTTGCTATAATAGCTCCTGTTAACATTTTAATGAGTCCATAATTTGCTACAAGCTGCATATCTTTTTCGCTGATATTTCCATGAATCATGGAAAATGAAACCGAGGAAGCAACTCCTATGAATAATATTAATAATATTATTAAAAAGAACGCTCTTATCATCTTTACCTCCTTTTATTTTATTTGAACCTTATTTTTTCCGTCAATAAAGAACAGTTATTATATTTAACTTGTATAGAATTCTTCTCAGAAAAGTGTTAAATTAATAGTATAGTTCATAAAAACTCTACAATAAGATTCTTTATAAGAATAGCACTAAAATTCTAAATGGTCAAAATTGTCTTCCAAATCTTATATCTCCTGAATGAAATAATCTGATATCATCAATTTTGTATTTCATCATTGCAAGTCTTTCTAATCCAAATCCCCATGCAAATCCAGTATATTTATCTCTTTCATACCCTCCTGAAACGAGTACATTTTGATGTACCATGCCAGCCCCACCAATTTCTAACCATCCTGTGTTCTGACACGTGCTACATCCATCTCCACTGCAATTAGTGCAAGAAATGTCAAATTCAAAACCAGGTTCCACAAATGGAAAATAACTAGGTCTAACTCTAACACTCATTTCTTTACCAAAAAAAGAAGAAAAAAATGATTTAGCAACTGATAAAAAATTTGCAACACTCACATTTTTACCCACAACTAGAGCCTCAAATTGATGAAATGTGTGTTCATGAGATGCATCTGTGGCCTCTTGTCTAAATACACGACCTGGAGCAATTATTCTAAAGGGTGGCTTATGTGACTGCATATATCTCAACTGACAATTTGTAGTATGAGTTCTAAGTACTTGACCATCGCCCATACCATCATTACAACCCTCTTTTATCCAAAAAGTATCCTGCATATCACGTGCTGAGTGATTTGGTGGCATATTAGCACCATCAAAATTAAAAAATTCTGTTTCAATTTCTGGTCCATCTGCTATTTCAAATCCCATAGAAGTAAATATATCCTCAATATCTCTTTGTACCAAGGTGAGTGGATTCAAAGAACCTTTTTTAATCTTTTTTCCTGGAGCTGTTACATCTATCCATTCAGTTTCTGCATCAAAGTTTAATTCTATAGTATGTTTTTTGTTTTCGATTTTTGCATAAACACTTTTCTTTGCTTCGTTTGCAAATGGTCCAATTTCTTTTTTTTCATCTTGCGTTAAATCTTTTAAAGATTTCAAAATTTTGTTAAACTCACTTTTTTTACCTAAATATTTTATACGAATATCTTCAATGTCTTTTAGTGTTTTTGAATTATTTAATAATTCTTCTATCTCATTCTTTAATTGTTTAATTCTTTCTTTCATAATATTCCCTATTTAATAACGATTTTTCTAAAAAATTTTTTACCTATCTTCAAAACTAAACCATTATCAATAAGTGAAATTTTGTAGTCAGTATCTTTAATTTTTTTGTCATCTATTGAAACAGCGTCTTGTTTGATTTTTCTCCTTGCATCTCCTTTACTTTTTGCTCCTTCTATGTCCACCATAACATCTATCAATTTCGAGTTAATATCTAATTCAACCTTGTTAATAACTGTCTCAATATTTTTTTTAGTTATAAATTTATTATTTAGATGCTTCTTTTTCTTCAAAGCTTCTTCTTTCCCATGGTACAGTTTAATTATAGTATAAGCTAATTCTAATTTCTGAATTCTCTTATCTTCTATTTTTAAAATCTTTTCTAAATCACTATTTGATATCCTGGTACAATGTTCAAAATAGGTCTTTATTTGATCATCTGGCAAATTCATGAGTTTTTCTCCCATGTCATCTGAGCTATCTGTGAGAGCAATTACATTACCCCAACTACTACTCATTTTTCTACCATCAGTTCCCAATATTAAGTTTGTCATTATGATACCTTGGGGTTCTTGATTGAATTTCTCCTGTAATTTACGACCAGCTAAAAGATTGAATCTTTGGTCTGATCCACCAAGTTCAACATCTGCTTTAACTGCAACACTATCATACCCTTGCATCAAAGGATACAAAACTTCTCTTAGGCTAATTCTTTTTCCTGCATCTAATCTTTTTTTTATATTTTCTCTAGATATAAATTCATGTAAAGAAAATACATCAGCATGACTACCTATTTCTTTGTATCCTAGCTTATCTAACCAGTCAGCATTATATACAACTTCTACTTTATTCATATCTAGTATTTTTGAAATCTGTTGTATGTAGGTTCTCATATTTAAATCTATATCTTCATGTGTAAGCATGGGTCGTTCTGCGTCTTTGTCTGACGTATCACCTATTACTCCAGTAGCATTTCCTACAAGTAGTACGATATCATGTCCTAATTGTTGAAAATCACGTAATTTTAAAAGTGGCACAGCTCTACCTAAATGTACATTTGGACTTGTAGGATCCATTCCAAGCTTTATTCTCAATTTCTCACCAGCAAGCATTCTTTCTTTTATTCTATTTTCTCCTATAATTTCACATACGCCTCCTCTATGGAGTAATTCTTCAATTTTCTCCTTATCTATTGTAATCTGCATATACAAATATTATTAAATTATATTTTCATCAACAACCGCAAATATCGTTAGCCTCATTTATGATTCTGTTTAGTTTATCACCTCTTATACCAATTTTTTCCAATAAGTATTTTTTTTGTCTTACTTCACGACAAACCACAAGTCCATAACTTATAATATGTCTCTTCTGCTTTCTAGTTAAAGATGTTATAGCTGTCACTGGATGAAGTCCTGTTTCTTCTATTAAGTTAGCTAGACTACCACCACCTTCTGGATATCTCCAAGATATTAATCCCATACCAATACATTTTGCATATTTTCTAGCGTCTGTTGTAAATTTTGTATTAGTAACAATCCAAACTTTATGTAAATGTTTTTTATTTTCCAATTTATCCCATCTAGATCTAATATCTTCATATCTAGACTTCATGTACAAAACAGTTTGAATGCTACTTTTATATCCAGTTTTATTATGAAATTTACATTCAAATAGATAATGCTTTTTACCCTTAAATCCTACAACGTCAGCTTCATGCGAAACACACTCTCCTTGTAAAATTTGATTCGTTTTTACAGAATATCCTTTGGCTGTAAGTAATCTAGCTACAAACTGCTCAAAAGGATATCCACTTGGCCCTAGGTGAGTTATTGCTCGTCTCAAATTATACTTTGCAGCATATACAGTTTTTTTCTTTTTTAACCTTTCGAAAACTGCATGATGTAAATCGTCTGTAGATGTTATAATCGATGTTTTAATAACATCTGATACTATTTCTTCTGCTGTGTTTCTATCAATGTCCGCACGATACAACGACTCAAGTAACTTTTGTCTCGAAAATAATTGAGTATCTCCTGCTGATTTTAGAATATTCTTTGGAGTCATATTTCTTTCTATCGAATTGATTCATTTATAAACTTATGAGCCTCCTCAGCTGTGTCAAATAAATGAAACAAGTCTAAGTCTTTTTCTGAAATAGAGCCATTTTTTTCATAAAATGATGTTCTTATCCAGTCTACTAATGGACTCCAGAATTCTTTATTAATTAATATGATTGGAGTAGGTGACGCTTTACCTGTTTGAACAAGTGTTAGCATTTGAAAAAGTTCATCCATTGTGCCAAAGCCACCCGGAAATGCTATATAAATCTGAGAGGCAAATGATAGTATAACCTTTCTAGTGAAGAAATAGTCAAATGACTCGGCTTCAGTAACATATTGATTTTTTCGTTCTGTTGCCTTTTCTCCTCCTGAAAGATTTATATTTATACCTACACTTTTGCCTCCAGCTTCTTTTGCTCCCTTATTTGCAGCCTCCATTATCCCAGGTCCGCCTCCAGTAAATATAGTAAATCCATCCGTCGCTAAAAGCGATGCAATTTTTGTAGCTTCCTCATAAACACTATTTTCAAATCCATTTCTCGCACTTCCAAAAATTGTAACAGCTTTATCGTAGCCTCTTAAAAAATCATGGCCCTTTACAAATTCTGACTGAATCTTCAATATTCTCCATGAAAGTTCATCTTTACACTCTACCCCATGTCCAGTAACTCCTTTAAATATTTCTTTTTCTCTATCTATAGCTATCATGTCTTCATTTCCCTGTATACAAACTGTTAACTTTTTATCTCTATTCATATTTTTTAAAATTATTATCTACCTATCTGCAATATATATCAATGTACATTTAACGAACTTATGTAAAAAATTATAACATTTCTTTTACAGTTCGTACAATAGCACTAGCATTTATTTCCTCATAATCCAACAATTCTTCAGGAGATCCACTGTGTGGCATCTTTCGTACGCATAAATGTCTAATATCAGAGCTACTACCACTGAGAAATGATTTAACAGCTTCGCCTAAGCCTCCCTCTTCAAAATGATCTTCTACAACAACTATTTTTCCCATAGTATTTGCTATACTTGACAATGTAGATTCATCTAGTGGCTTTATGGAATACATATCAATTATTCTAACTTTTATACCATCACCAAATAAAATTCGTGTTGCCTTAATTGCTTCATGAACATTTATACCTGATGCTACTATTGCAACTTTATCATCATCACTGCCCATGAGTGTCTTACTTCCTCCTGCTGGAAAGTCTTCTGATTCATCATATAAGACAGGAACACTTTCTCTAACTATTCTGAGATAAGATATACCTTTATGATTATTTAATTCTCTAGTTATTGATCTTGTGCTAGTAATGTCTGATGGCGAAAATACAACACTATCCATTATAGAGCGAAAAAATGCCACATCTCCCAATCCCATCTGCGAAGCTCCATCGTATCCAATAGAAACTCCAGCATGTGTTCCAACACAAACTAAATTAATATCATCATTAAATTGTGTCATACGTATCTGATCATAAGCTCTAGTCATAAAAGCAGCGAATGTTGAAATATATGGCTTAAATCCACTTCTAGAAAGTCCAACTGCAACGCTTGCCATATTTTGTTCAGCTATAAACATCTCAAAAAATCTATCTGGAAAATTATCTTTTGCATACCCTGCTCTAGTGGAGTTGCTAGTTTCTGCATCAAGAACAACGACTTTTGAATCTTTATGCATCACATCAAGTAAACCCTCTCCATAACCATCTCTCGGACTACATATTTCCCCTATTATTGGTGGATTTATATATTCTGTTTCTGGGAATATCACTTTTTTTTCAATTTCTGCCTTATTTGGAGCAATTAATTCACATCTTATATCTGTATCAACTTGACCTATTTCAGATAGAGCTTTTTCAAGACTCTCGTAATCCAATATCTTTCCATGCCAACCATTCTCATCTTCCACAAATGAAACTCCCTTACCTTTGATTGTGTTTGCAATAATCATAACTGGTTTTTCTGTTTCTTGTATAGCTTCAGAATATGCATTTTGCACAGAATTTATATCATGACCATTAATCACAATAGCTCTCCAGCCAAAACTTCTTGCTCGCCAAGCGTATAAATCTGTAGCATTTCCAAGTATCGTTTCACCGCTTTGTCCAAGTCTATTCACATCAACAATCGCAACTAAATTGTTACATTTGTAATAACTAGCAATTTCCATTGCTTCCCAAATTTGTCCTTCTGCCATTTCACCATCACCCAAAAGTACCCAAGTTCTTGCATTAAGTTTATTCATTTTTTGTTGAGCAATTGCTATTCCTAGTCCAACTGATAGACCTTGACCTAAAGAACCCGTAGTTACTTCAGTAAAGGGAAATAAATTCGTAGGATGTCCTTCTAGTCTAGAGCCAAATTTTCTAAAAGTCATTAACTCTTTTTCATCAATTCCTCCTGCTACAGCCCAAACAGAATAAAATAAAGGTGATGCATGTCCCTTTGAGAAAATAAGTCTATCATTTGAAGCACTTTCTTTATTATTTTTGTCAAATTTAAAGAAACTTTCTTGATTATCTTTAGTAAACATAAGTGTACTTACAAGCTCTACAGCACTAAGTGAAGAAGTTAGATGACCAGAGCCTGCATTAGTTGTCATATTTAAAATCCAATACCTAAGAAGTTTATTAATTTCTTTTAATTTATTTATATTTTTATTTTCCATTATTTTTATTTTATTTTATTACTCTCAATATAGCTAATGTTTATAAATAGAATTACACTCCAAGTAAATTATCTCTATAGGTTTTTATGGTTTTTATCCACCTATTCACACCCTCATCTGAATGACCTTCACAACTACTTCCACATTTCCATATAATCATTTTATCTGGAGTTTTTCTATTATATTTATACACAAGATCGTGAATTCTTTTTCCTACTGTCTCAACTGCATCTTTTTTTGAATTAAAACACGTGTGTCCTCCAGAACCCATCTTCTCACGTTTTCCTCTGTATCCCCAATAATTGTAACATTCCTTCCCATTTAATACTGGCTTTCTTTTGCCCCAAGCACTTTCCTGCTTTGCAATTGCTAATAAGTATACAGCTACCTCTAAATCTTGCTCAAAAATATATGGAAGCATTTTTTCTATAGGATAGCCTTTTACGATATTTTTTGCACGTTTTTCAAAAGCTAACTGCTCTTCATTTTTATTATCATTAGAAAGAGGTAATTTACCATATTGAATATTTTTCTCAACTTTATCTTTTTCCTCATATTTATTTATACTATTACTTTCATCTTTCTTTACTTCTGTATTATCTTCCAATATATTTTCTGTAATATCTATAACATGATCTGAAGCTTCAACCGTTTGTCCTAAGTTTTTATAAATAAGACTCATAGTAATCATGCCAAAAAACATAGCTCCTACCATCGAAAATTTCCATATTTTAAATGGAAAAATTCTCTTATTTTCTTTTTTGAAATTATGAACTTCTGCGTTCAAATTTTTACTCTCTTTTTCCTTTGAATTACAGTGTGATAAACTATCTATCGAATGTCTATTTTGACTTATATTCTCCTTAAAAAACTTACTGTCTACAGTTCTATGTTTTTTTACAACTCTAATACCATCTGATTTATGTATTAAATTATTTCTACGCTTACTAGCGCCAAAAGAATCTATCGATTTTATACTTTTTTTACGTTCCATTACTTTTTTTAAATTAGTTCAAAAAAATTATATAAGTTTCTGTTTACAGTATACCATAATTTATACATGCCGTAACATTGACACTTAGGATAATGACTTTATTATTATAGATAGAGTCAGTATAACAATAAGAATTGCTATCACAAAAACAAGTGTAGACTCTAATTTTGTGTGTAGTATTCCGTGTGTCACATCTACTAAAAATTCTTGAAATTTCTCAATCATATATTTTATATTACAAAATTATAATCCTGCACGCGTAACACATGTAAATCCATTTACCGCACCTCTATACTGTTCGCTACATCCAATATCACTACAGCAAATTATATTACCATCATCAGATATTCCATCCATATTTTTATCACGAAATACTCCAAAAGAATATTTACCTAATCTTTTATCATATATCGCAAAACCAGCATAAACATAATTGTTTTTTTCCACATTTGGCCATTTTTCCGAATCAAAACAAATTGAAGTGTCTGATAAAGGTTTGGCACTAGAACTACCATCGCACCCAAAAGGATTTGTAACGCAAAGAATATCAGAATTATCTGTAAAACAAGATTTAAAAACTGGTAATACTTCTCTAAGTTCAGTTAGTACAGTATTCTTTTGCACACTATATTTAATTGTGCTAATATTAACTAATATTATACTAGTAATTAAAATTAAAATTACTAAAATCAACAATATTTCAATTAGGGTAAAAATAGGCTTTTTATTTTGTTTTTTCATATTATGACACAATCTTTAAATAAATCAATTTCAATCAAAGAAGTTCAAGAAATCTACTCAAAACAACTTCCACATACAGAATTAAACTTAATATTAGAATTAATTCTAAACAAGTCTTCACTGTATTTTATCACAGAACCTTATAAAAAGATAGCTTATTCAGATATAAAATTATTAGAAAAGTTTATAAAAAGACGATTAAATGGGGAGCCTATTGCATATATATTAGGGAAAAAAGAATTTTATGGACGAGAATTTAAAATCTCATCAGATACACTGGTACCTAGACCTGAATCAGAATTAATAATCGATATAATAAAAAAAGATTTAAACAACAATCATGAGACTTTTATTTTTTTAGATATTGGAACTGGGTCTGGAAATCTTATAACAACTCTATATTGTGAATTTTTAAATAAAAAAAATATAATTAATTACATTGCTACCGACATTTCCAATGATGCTTTAGAAATTGCTAAAAATAATTTCAAAAAATACACCACCAAAGAATTAAAATTTTTTAATTCAGATTTATTAACTGATAAAAAACTTTTCAAATATTTGATAAATTCTTGTTCTAATGTTGAAAATTTAGTAATAGTAGCAAATCTCCCATACGTTGATATATTACTAAAAGAAGAGCTTTTAGTAAAACAAGAGTCTTGCGGATTAAAATTTGAGCCAGATATAGCTCTTTGGTCTAAAGATAATGGACTTTGGCACTATAAACAATTAATTTCACAAATATTCAAGTTAAGAAGTTATCTTTCAAAAACAAAAATAACTTCTTTTTACGAAATAAATCCTGACCAAAATATTTTATTAAAAGAAATTATAAAATCTCATAGTTATAAAAAAATAACTACTTATAAAGATTTGTCTAAAAAAAATAGAATAATAAAACATTCTTTTTGAAAAGTGTTTATAAAACTCCAAAAATTGTTCTTTTGATATTTTTTATAAAAGATAATTCATAAAAACCTAGTTATATGTCACACTTAGTTATTTAGTTAATACCTCTAGTCCGGGCATACCTTGTGATGATAAAAATGAAAGCATTGCCCCTCCACCTGTTGAGACAAATGAAATTTTATCAAAATTTCCAGTTTGATTCAAAGCTTGCACACTTTCACCTCCTCCAACAATTGAAAATACTTTTTTATTTTTTGCAATAGCATTTGCTATAAAAACAGTACCTTTATCAAAGGGCTTTTCTTCAAACTTTCCAAGAGGTCCATTCCAAATAATAGTTTTTGCATCTTTTATATAACTCACAAATTCTTCAATAGTTTTTTCCCCTATGTCAAATTTATTTTCAGCATAATCCACAGGTAAAACGATTTTATTACTAAATTCTATTTTTGCATCCTCTGCTTCTATAGAAATCCTTCCTCCAACTAATATTTTATCATATGATTCCTCAAATTTCTTTATAAGTGGCAATTTAGTTTCTATTTTTGCTCCTCCTATTATAGCTATAGCTGGGTGATTTACTGCCTTTTTTGCTTCTTCTAATATACTAATCTCCTTTATTAATCTAATTCCAGCATATGATGGTAAATATTTAGTAATTCCACAAATTGAAGCATGTTCTCTATGAGAAACAGAAAATGCATCATTTACATACACATCAAATGGTTCTGAGAGTTTTTTTGCAAAATCTTTATCATTTTTCTTTTCTTCTTTGTAAAAACGAACATTTTCCAAAAGAATGACCTCGTCATCTTCCACAATATTTAATTCATTACTTATTTTTTCTCCAATGCAATCAGAAACAAATTTAACTTTCATATCTAAAACTTTCTGCAAATCATCTATTAAATATTTCATAGAAAACTTCTCATCATCCTTATTGGAGGGCCTCCCTCTATGACTTATAAGAGCAAGTTTTACATTTGAAAAAGATAGAATGTAGTCAACTGTTTTAACTATAGATTCTAATTTATACGTATCCATTATATTTCCGTCAATATCCACAGAAACATTAAAATCTGTTCTAACCAGAACTCTCTTGTTATCAAAATTTACTTCTCTAATTGTTTTTAAATTCATTTTTTTAAAAAATTAAACTATTATCATCCCATGCCTATTATACCAACTAATACTCCTATTGTAGCTGTTATAGCAGTAAAAATCCATGCTCTCATTACAATCTTTGGTTCAGGCCAACCCAAAGCTTCAAAATGATGATGGATAGGTGCAGCCAAAAATACCTTTCTACCAAAATATTTTTTGGATATTATTTGAATTCCTGCACTTCCAGTTTCGAGTATGTATACAAATACTATAATAAAAAATACTATTACAGAATTTGTAAGCAGGGCGACAACTCCAAGTGTCGTACCAAGTGACATAGCTCCTGTATCTCCCATAAAAAATCTTGCAGGATGAATATTAAACCAGAGAAATGCAAGTAATGCTCCTGATATAGCTATACAAAAAGCGGATAAATCAACCTTATTTTGAAAAAAAGCAATAAGTCCAAATGCACTAAAAGCCATGAGTAATATTCCTCCATTTAAACCATCTAAACCATCAGTTTCGTTTGATGAAAAAGCACTAAAAAGTATAACAGATATAAATAAAGGAATATACCAAATACCTATAGTAAAATCTCCAGATGCTGGAATATGAATTGTATCCCAACCAAGTTTATGATAAAACCACCAAGATCCAAGTCCTGCAATTATTGTAAGCCACATCACTCTTACAATAAATCTCATACCTCCTCCTTTATTACTACCAAATCCTCTAATGCTCATATAATCATCCATAAGTCCCAATATTCCAGCAGCAACAAGTGCAAATAGTGGTAAATAGGTCTGACGAGATAAAAAGTCCAGTTTTGCTATAAAATTTGTATCAAATATTGTAGCCACAAAGGGTAGAAAATATTGAGAGATGAGCATAAAAAATAACACGCTAGCCCATACTATGACGCCACCCATTGTAGGAGTTCCATTTTTTTTTGCATGCAATTTACTTATAATTTTTAATTTATCACCTGATACTGATTTTTTTTTAATCTTAATACCAATTTTATTTTTATATAAAAAATGTGTCCAAAATGGAGTAAAAACAAATGCAATAATGAAAGCTATAACTCCAGTTATTAATACCTTGAACACATTTACTATCTCTGGTATTGTGTGTAATTCTGCGATTTCCATATAATTTATCTTAATGCCAATTATAATTTTCAAAAGCCCACTTTATCATCTTCTTTCCATCCAAAAATCTATCTTTATCATCTAAAACAACTGCTACAACTTTATGTTTTTTATTTGAACTTCTACCTGCTATAACCAATGAATATCCTGCTCTTGGAGTAAATCCTGTTTTTGCTCCCAAAATATGAGGATTTTCTTTGAGTAGTTTATTTGTATTTTCTAGCTTATGTGTTATCTTACCATCTTTTGACTTAATCTCCAATTCTTTAGTTTTCATAATTCTCCAAATCTCATCATATTTGTCATTTCTTAATAAATGAACCATTACTCTGCCAATATCATAAGCAGAAGAATAACACTCTTCTTCTTTCCGTGGAGGGTCCACCTCAAGTCCAGAAGGCCTACAAAAATTACTATCACCCAATCTTAACTCTTTTACACGTAAATTCATAAGTTCAGCAAATTGTCTTTCACTTCCTGAAATGTAAATTCCTAACACAGTAGCTGCATCATTTGCACTATTCATAAGCATGGCATACAATAAATCTCTTACTTTAACTTTTTCACCAGCTTTTAACTTTTCATATCTACATATTACAGATGTTATACATCCTATCTTAGTCCCTTCTATGTTTAATGCCTCTTTTGGTATAGTGACATATTCATCCAAGTTTTTAACTCTGTCAATAACAATCATAGCAGTCAATAATTTTGTAGTAGATGCAATCCCCCTATGTTCTGTAGCATTTTTTTTATATAATATATTTTCAGATTCTGCATCTATAATTACAGCTGAGTGAGCATTTGGTAAATTTAATTCTGAAAAGCTTTCTTTCCTAATAGGTATTAATGTTTTGGTAAATAATTCAGACTTATACGAATCTGGCTTCCATGTGGAAACTCTATCTATTTCACTTTTCGTAGTAATAGACAAAGAATCAATATTTGCATCAATACTTTTATTTACTATAAATAATGCACCAAATGAAATCATCAAAATCATAGTAATAGCTATTAAAACATATTTATGATTTACTATTAAATCCTTTATTGAATTCATTTTATTATTCATTTTATTTTAATTTATTCAATTCTCTATTAGCTAATTCTTTTTTTATTATTACCATCTTTTTCATTATATAAAATAGCATCAATTCTATAATCTTTTGCAAGATTTTCAAAATCAGGAAGCTCCTTTTCATTTGAAATACCTAAAAACCTATAGAAATCTAATGTTACTTTATAAATTTGAGTCCTAAAATCTGTAGGATGTGGTTTTTTTGAAATTAAGCTACGAAGTAGTAGGTTTCTAATAGCAAAAGAACAGTTAACTCCTCTAATTGCCTCTATATCAGGCTTAGCTATAGGTCCTCTATAGGCAATAATAGCTAAAACTTCCAGTGATGATTGGGACAAACTACCTTCTAATTCTTTTTTTGTAAATTTTTTTATTATTTCATACTGATCTTTACTTGTTACGATTTGTACTTTTTCATCAATGTGCATTATTGATAAGCCTGATTCTCTATTAGTGTAGCTAATCTTCAATGATTTTATACCTTCTCTAATATTTTCAATAGATTCGTCTAAAATTTCTGCAAGTCTTCTCTCCTTTACTGGAACTCCATACATAAAAATAACTGCTTCAATCATGGATAATAATTTTTTTTCAATATTTCTCCCTACTTCTTTATTTTCTCCTGTCATATTTTATCTAAATTTTGTTATTTATTCTTTCTCTTTGATGCTTTGCTGAAGTTAATTCTATTTCTTGAAAAAATTCATCCTGATTTGCAAATATTATTTTTTGCTTAACTAATTCTAAGAGAGCTAAAAATGAAACAATAACTTCACTCGGATTATCTGCATTTTTTATAACTTCAGAAAAAGCTACTTTTACCTTAATTGTAACTATGTTTTGTATATATGTAATTCTTTTTTCCAGAGAAACTATGTCAGTTATTACCTTTTCCTCCAATTTATCCAATTGTGGTATTGAATTCAAAGACACAAGAAAAGCATTTCTCATGTCCTCAAGTGAAATTTTTGGTGGTGGCGTAAACTGAGGAATCATTCCCCACAAACCCTTTCTTGCAAATTGAGAATTTGAATTTTCAAATAACTCACCAAATTCAGAAATTACATCTTTTACAGCTTTCAAAGCTGCTAACTGCTTTTCTAATTCTTCTATATCAGATTCTTCTTCTTCATCAAATTTCAAAAGAGGAAGTAGTGCTTTTGATTTAATAAGAACAAGTTTTGTTGCAATGGATAAAAAATCAGCTAAGTGTGTAAGTGATATTCGTTCTCTATCCTGAATGTACTCAATATACTGATCAGCTATAGTTGCAAGGGAAATTCTTGTCACATCCATTTTTTGATTTTCTATCAAATTTAATAATATATCAAACGGACCTTCATATTGTTGTGTTTTTACGGTATAATTCATTTTATTCTTATTTTTCTATTATATTAGTATCCTTAAGGATTATAGCTGGATACAAACCTATCAATATTATAATTACAATAGATAGAAAGACTACTTTAAATCCAAAGTGCATTTGCATTATACCACCTATTACAGCTCCCGCAAGATATGCTAGAGGACGTGATGATCGAAAAAAATTACCAATTGCTATATCGTCACTATCAATTTTTTTATAAAAGTAAGTATCAGACATAGATTCTACAAAGGCAGCTCCTACATGGACAGACATCAAAAGAAATAACCAGAAAATGAACGAATTGGAATTTGTGTAATAAATAACCATCATAAAAATAGCCATTATAGCCAATCCGATTATTAACATCTCTTTTTCTCCATATTTATTATCAGCTAAAACCCCTAACTTGTACTCAATAAGTATAAAAGGTATGAACGTAGCTGTAAATATAATTCCAACTTGGCTAATACTAAGTCCAATAGAGATTAAATACAAAGGAAAAAATATTGTACCCACTGAATAAAAAATTCTAAGTACTAGCGATATCCAATATATATTCCATATATCTTTATTAAGTCTCATACGTTTAAACAATTTCAATATTGGCTGATTTTCTTTCTTTTGCATACTTACTTTTCGAAAAGTAAGTATGCAAAAGAAAGAAAATCAGCCAATATTGAAA